>JAFEGT010000122.1 GCA_018239765.1 Verrucomicrobiota bacterium | reverse complement strand
TATAATTTATGCAGCTTGGAGGCGTGCTGTGAGGCGAGCCTTAACGCGGCTAGCTTTGTTCTTTTTGAAAACGCCTTTGTTTACACCCTTGTCTACAAGGCTTGCAACTTCTGAAAAGCTTGCGAGTTGCTTCTCTTTATTGCCGCTCTTGAGGCTCTCTAAAAAGCCTTTGAGGGAACTGCGAAAACGGGTTCTCATCGCCTTATTTTGTACGCGACGACGCTCGTTCTGCTCTTGTCTTTTTTGTGGTGTTGGACGCTTCGCTTTTTTTGCGTCTTTGTCTTTTTCGCCTGCCATCTGATTCCTCGGAGGTTATTTTTATGGAGTATGATACTAAAAAGTCTTGATTTTTCCTACCATTTTTACCATACTGCAGTTTTTACAAGGAAAAAAGGCCCATATGGCAGTAACCATCCTCAGTTGCTACTTTTTACCCTTTCTCTTCTTTTTTATCACGCAAATCGCCTTCCCCAAATCCATTCTTGGGTGCGTTTTAGGTGTTGCAGCGTTGAGCATTAGTAGCCTTATACTCTACTTCCAGGCAATCCCAAAAACTCAAATAAAATATATAGAAAAACCTGAGCCGACTGTACAAAAAATGGCCCCTCAGCCAAAAAAACCAGCCGCAGTCATCGACCCAATCGTAACTACTGCTCTCGTTTCGTTCAATCGCCATCCAGACTATTCTCTAAAGGCGCTTATTGAAGAAAAAGATCAGGCACTTCTTTCACAAAAAGGGCTCTTTACCGAAGAACTCGAAAAGAAAAATCAGGCTCTACATGAGCTTCAGATGGCACTTCAGGAAAAAGAAGCTCTTCTTGCAAGCCAAACAAAAGAACTTGAAGATGCCAAGTTTGAGCTCTACACACTTTTACGCATCGAGTCATACGCATCAACTGCAGCTTCTCTCTAATATAAGATGCCAAAGCCCCCTAAAAGCTGCTTTGAGCCTTTTTACATAAGACTTTTTGCTTCTACTGAATGTATAGCCTTCATGTAAGGCTGCATACAGATAATCACCTTCCATATAGTAACACCAGCTGTAAAAGCGTGTTTCAAGCGATGGTGGAAGATAGGGAAGCTTTTCGGAAAATGCCATCGGAGCTACTGTGGAGACTATTATAGACCGCCTTTCTCGTTCCGATTTAAGCTGGTCATAAATTGACTTTGCATCACTGAAATAGTGAGGATGTGATAGTAGAAAGGTTTCTGCATCAGACAACCTCCGTTTATTAAAACGTTTATCATGTAAAACCCAAATGACATTCCAGCCAATAGAAGCATAGTCTCGATTTCGCGCTTCAACTTCTTCTGCGGATATGGGAGAGCACTGCACTTCAAAAATAAGCTTTTTTTCAGGCCAGGCAACATCGGCTATTCGCCCAATAGAATCAAACCGTAGCTCTTCTTGGGTCTTGTGCGCTCCAATTTGCTCTCCAATCAAACGCTGAATGGCAATATGCGCCTCTGTTTTTCCTGATTGACGACAGCTTGCCACATCGTATATATGATAAAAATGCGGGCGGCAAAATCGACCTCGGCGAGCGCGAAGCCTGCTATTACATTCGAGGCAAAAGTAGTCATTTCCTTTTTGAGCTGCATATATAGAACATTTTTTTCCTGCGCTATCGAGGGCATAAAGTTGCATTTCTATTGACTCAAACTGTGCGTTTAGGAAAAACTATGTACGACAACTGTTACTTAATTTCAATATTTTTTGAATTTCAACAAATTTTCTAAGGCATGAGCAGATTAAACTTTAAAGAAGTCTTTTCCCCGCAGCAGCAACAAAAAGTTGAAGAGCTTGTGTCGCTTGCACGTGAACAAGGCTATATTACATACGAAGAGATCAACGAAGTACTGCCAATGTCTTTTGACTCAGCAGAACAGATTGATCAAGTACTTATCTTCTTGAGTGGTCTTGATATTCAGATCCTCAACCAAGCAGAAGTGGATCGCCAAAAAGAGCGCAAAAAAGAGGCTAAAGAACTTGAAGGCCTTCCGAAGCGCATTGAAGGCACCTCTGATGACCCTGTGCGCATGTACCTCAAGGAAATGGGTTCAGTACCTCTTTTGAGCCGCGAAGAAGAAGTTGAGATCTCAAAGCGTATTGAAAAAGCACAGATTCAGATCGAGCGCATCATCATGCGTTTTCGCTACTCTGCAAAAGAGGCAATCTCGATTGCAAACTACCTCATCCAAGGAAAAGACCGCTTTGACAAAGTTATCAGCGAAAAAGAGGTAACCAACCGCAACGAGTTTCTACAGCTTTTGCCAAAAATGTCTCAGCTTTTGAAAAAAGAAGATCAGATGTTTGAGCAATTTTTGCTCGACTTTGAACTTACTAAAAAAGACGCAGAAAAAACTCGCATCTTAGAAGAGATCGAAAAAAGCCGCATTCGTACACAAGCTTACCTACGTCGTCTTCACCTTCGCCACAATATTACTGACGATTTTTGTGAAGTTATCTTGCGAGCATACGACCGCTTTTTACAGCTTGAAAAAGACATACATGAGCTTGCCCCGCGAGCCGAGCGCAACAAGTTTGCCCTAGGCAAGCTTGAAGCTGCAAAACGGCGCCTACGCAAGCTTGAACTTGCTGCAGGTCGTCTTCTTGATGACTTTAAAAAAGATGTCCGCATGCTTCAGCGTTGGATGGATAAGAGCCAAGAAGCAAAACGCGAGATGGTGGAATCTAACCTACGCCTTGTAATTAGCATCGCAAAGAAATACACAAACAGGGGCCTATCGTTCCTTGACTTGATTCAAGAAGGCAACATGGGTCTTATGAAAGCGGTTGAGAAGTTTGAATATCGCCGTGGCTATAAATTTTCTACCTATGCCACCTGGTGGATTCGTCAGGCTGTAACCCGCGCTATTGCAGACCAGGCAAGAACGATCCGTATTCCTGTACACATGATTGAAACAATCAATAAGGTACTACGCGGCGCCAAAAAACTGATGATGGAAACAGGTCGAGAGCCTACTCCAGAAGAGCTTGCAGAAGAAGTAGGCATCACGCCCGATCGCGTACGTGAAATCTACAAAATTGCTCAGCATCCAATAAGCCTGCAGGCAGAAGTTGGTGATAGCGGCGAGAGCCAATTTGGCGACTTTATCGAAGATACGAGTGTTGATTCACCATCTGAAGCTACCGGCTATTCTATCCTCAAGGATAAGATGAATGACGTACTTGAAACGCTTACCGACCGTGAGCGCAAGGTACTAATACGCCGCTTTGGCCTCCTTGATGGCAAGCCAAAGACTCTTGAAGAAGTTGGCCTTGAATTTAACGTAACGCGCGAGCGTATACGCCAAATCGAAGCTAAAGCTCTTCGCAAAATGCGCCACCCAACACGCTCTAAGCAGCTTCGCGCCTTCCTCGACATGCTCGAAGAAGAATAGAACGAATACAATGGTTAGCAAGTATTTTGGTAAAGAGGGTCCACTTGCCTTACAGGTAAAGGGCTTTGAAGAGCGCCATGAGCAAAAACTTATGGCTCAAGATGTCTTTCAGGCCTTTACCGATCAAACTCCCGCACTTATCGAAGCAGGTACAGGCACAGGTAAAAGCTTAGCGTATCTCATCCCTGCTATTCTTTGGGCTCATCAGCATGATGAGCGCGTTGTTATATCCACAAACACCATTGCCTTGCAAGAGCAGCTTATCCATAAGGATATCCCTCTTGCCATCAAAACGCTAGGACTCGAGACAAACTATGTGCTTGCTAAGGGCATGTCAAACTACGCATGCCTGAGAAGGCTCGACACCGTGCAGTCAGAGCGCTCACTCTTTGCAACGACATCTGAAGACGAACTGATGCGCATCCATGAATGGTCAAGAACCACTGTTGATGGCACAAGAACAAGCCTCAATTTTTTACCCACCCACGCAGCCTGGGAGCAGGTCTCTGTCCAGAGCGAGATGTGTGACGGGCCAAAATGTGAACACTTTAATAAATGCTTTTTCTTTAAAGCAAAGCTTGAAGCACAAAATGCAAAAATTATAGTCGTAAACCATCACCTGCTCTTTGCAGATTTAGCGCTTAGAATTGAAGCCAACAACTTTAACCAATCTGCGCTTCTACCCCTCTATAAGCGACTTATTATCGACGAGGCACACCATATCGAAGATATCGCAACAGAGTATTTTGCTCTCAAAGTCTCTCGCCTTGAAATAATGAAAACGCTCTCATTTTTAAGCACCGAATTTACCGATCGTTTTAGAGGCCGCTTAGGACTTTTGAGGCAAAAACTGACGCTCAGCCTCAAAAATAGCCGTATGGATATTTTGCATTTCTTCGAGGAACTTTCTAGCCACCGCAAATCTGCACTCTTTTTGACCGATGAGCTCTTTGATAGCATCACGACGTTCTATACCCTCATAAACGCGCAGGATCAAAAGATGCGCATTCTGGAGCATCATCTGACACACCCATTTTGGAATAGCACACTGCTCGTGCGCTCAGATGCCCTGGCAAAACAGCTTGTTACCTTTGCCATGACCTTGCAGCAGCTAGAGAATGCGCTTGTAGAATGCAAATCTGAAAGCTTGGATGAAGAGACAAAAACGCTACGTCTTGAGATAAAGGCCCATTCGCTGCGTCTTGCAAACGCAAGTGAAAAGATAAAGACCTTCTTTAAAGGGCCCACAAACAACGAAAAGGTTTTTTGGATTCAAACGGCAGGACAAGAAGTTCAACTTGTTGCCGCTCAGCCTGATGTTTCAACGCTTTTACGAACCAATCTCTTTGATAAAATGGCAACGACTGTGCTCTGCAGCGCCACACTCGCTACAAACAAAAGTTTTTCTTTTGTGCGACGACGTCTAGGCCTTGAGGCGCATCCAACAGCCGATGAAAAGATCCACGATTCACCCTTTGACTACAAAAATCAAGCGATTGTGGGCGTGCCAATAGATATGCCTTTTCCTGATGCAAGCGATTTTACTGAAAAGTGCATTAAAGCCATAAAAGAGCTTGTGATTGCCTCACAGGGTAATGCCTTTGTACTCTTTACATCGTACGAAGCGCTTAAAACAGTCGCTGAGGCGCTCTTTACGCCACTTCAGAACCTCGGTTACAACATGCTTAAACAGGGGGATGACCATCGTCATGCCCTTATAAACCGCTACAAGGCCACTCCTAAATCAGTGCTCTTTGCTACAGATTCATTTTGGGAGGGTATTGACATTGTAGGTGATGCCCTTCGGCTTGTGATAATCACTAAGCTGCCCTTTAGCGTGCCTTCAGATCCCATTAGCCAAGCACGCAGCGAAATATTGGCCGCCAGCGGCAGAAGCGCCTTTGTTGACTATGCGCTTCCGCGCGCTGCTGTAAAATTTAAGCAAGGTTTTGGCAGACTTATTCGAAGCAAAGAGGATCGTGGCTGCTTCGTCTGCCTTGATTCACGACTTTTAAAGAAAAACTATGGCAAGGTGCTTCTCAATAGCCTACCAAACTGTCAGCAGATCTTCGAGCCTCTCGATCAGCTCACCAAAAAAATGATCTCCTTCTATAAATTGAAACATTAGCCAGAAAATTTATTCCTCTGAGCCTCTTGCAAAACTAAACCGGGCTTATCTTTTCTTGCGATTTTCAAAAATTTTAAACGCAGAGGCTCGAAAGGCGCAAAGCGCTTCGCAATATAGTGTGAGTTATTTATGTAAGCCTTTTTCGCTCATTATCCTGAGGGATAATGAGCCTCGAGTTTGGACATTTTAGTGAGTCCTTAGGTCCCTTTCGTCCGTTATCGAAAAAATGAACGCGAAGCGTCTCTGCGCCTCTGCGCCTCAGCGTTTAATTTTTTAAAAATGGGGGATGATAAGAATGGAGCGTATCGGATTCGAACCGATTGCCTCAACAATGCCATTGTTGCGCTCTACCAATTGAGCTAACGCCCCTGACAGGAATGTTGCAAAATGGTAAACTGTCGGGTCAAAAGTAGCAAGGAAAATATGTTCAGTACGCTTACCCTTTTACCCGCAGACCCTATTTATGGCATGCAAGTCCTTTACAAGGCCGATCCAAGACAAGAAAAAATAAATTTAAGCATTGGAATATGCCTTGATGAACAAGGGAAACTTTTGTCCTTCAAAGCAATACGAGAGGCAGAAAAGCGCGTTTTTGAAAAATGCTACTCAAAAGAATATCTTCCTATTTCTGGCTACGTGCCTTTCATCGAAAAGGCAGAAAAACTACTCTGTAAGGGGCATAAGGGCTTATTTAGCGCCCAAACCGTGGGAGGCACAGGTGCACTCTATATTGCTCGTGAGCTTCTTGTAAAGTCGCACATACAAAAGGTATTTATTCCAGACCCTACCTGGCCGAATCACAGACAGCTTTTTGGAGCCGCGGGATTAGATATAGCCACATACACCTTTGATAAACTGCTTGAAGCAATACCCAATATGCCAAGAGGCTCTGCAGTTGTGCTGCAAGCATCATGTCACAACCCTACCGGGGTTGACCCAACAAAAGCTGAATGGCAAAAAATAAGCCTCGCCATTAAGCAGCAAGGGCTACTTCCAATTATCGATCTTGCCTATCTTGGCCTAGGTGGCGGTATCGACGAAGATACTCAGGCTATTGATATATTTTTACATGATGAACATGAGCTATTTTTATGCACCACCTTTGCAAAAAGCATGGGCATCTATAACGACAGGCTCGGACTTATAACGATCAAAGCAACACCAGAGCGCCTTGACGTACTTGCAAGTCATGTGCGTTCTATTGCACGCTGCTGCTACAGCTCCCCCGCGGCTCATGGCGCCTTTATTGCACATGAACTTCTTGGAGATGAAGAATTAAAGAACATGTGGCTTCAAGAACTTGCTACGGTACGTACACGCCTACAAAGCCAACGTGAGCTTCTGTATAACGGGCTAAAGAAATATGGCTGCAAAATACCATACGAGCATATTCTAACCGCTAAAGGCCTCTTTTGCCTTTTACAGATGTCACAAGATCAGGTAATACAGTTACGTGAAAAGACCGGCGTCTATATCGCGCTTGATGGCAGAATAGCAATTGCGGCACTTACACCTGCAAACGTTGATACTATTGCAAAAGGTCTTTGTAGTGTATGAGGAAAAGATTAGTCCCTACAATTATTGTACCACTACTTGTAGCCCTTGGACTCATGTCGCTTCCGACAACACTCAACAACGATATCCAAAAGAGCCTCGCCCAAAAGGCACTTGCCTTTAGTCGCATCTTTAAAAGCCAGGCAAAAGGTAAAGCCGCTTTACATGAACCTATACAAGCCTGGCTTCAAAGCTCTAAAGAGGCCGCCTTTCATGCAAGCGTCATGGCTGAAGCACTTACGCCATTTACTATTCAGCGTGAGGCACCCGAGGTTGAATATTGTGTAGCTCAAGTGCTCTTTAGAACGCCTAGCCGATGGAATAGCTCGCTTTGGGTAAACAAAGGCTCACTTGATAGTCCTCACATACAAAAAAACAGTCCTGTGCTCTCTAAAGATTCCGTGATTGGGATTGTAGACTATGTAACAAACCATGCATGCTGCATACGGCTTATCACAGACCCAACCATAAGCCCATCAGTACGTGTTGCGCGTAAGGCCTATGATCGATCGCTTGTCTATGCACTCGATGTGCTACAGGAAGCTGCCGACGACGATCTTCTTGCCTTCAAAAATGGTGATGAAAAGATGGCCTTTTTATGGATGCTCCACCACTTAAAGCAAGAAAATAAGGAGCCCACTTTTCTTGCTAAGGGCATTCTGCAAGGACAGGGCGACGCACTCTGGAAAACAGAAACAACGCTTCTTAAAGGCACGGGCTTTAACTATGACTTTAAGGATCAATATGGCCCCGCCCGCGACCTCAGAACAGGTGAGGCGATAGACCCCGACCAGGAATATACCGTAAGAAAGGATGAGCCCCTTGTGCAAACTGGAGATCTGTTAGTTACTTCTGGCATGGATGGGATTTTTCCTGAGGGGCTTAAGGTTGCAAAGGTTCACTCGATAAAACCCCTTACAGAGGGCGCCTACACCTACGAGCTTTTAGCAATGCCCACCGCCGATAACCTGCAAGACCTAGACTTCGTAATCATCTTGCCACCACAGCCTATCAATAGCGGTAATTTACCCAAGCCTATCGACTTCATCCTCGACCAACTTAAGGAATAAAAAGGAGCTTTATGTCAGCACCTGCACCAGTTAAAAGCTTCTCAAGCATAACGAAAGGGCTTCATAAACTAACTCAAATTACAGTTAATGATTCATGGGGAGAGCTTCATCTTTGCTTGCCTGCAGCAATGCGGGAAAAGCTTCAAAAACGCATACAAAAATTCTCAACCGCAGCACTTTCTATCGATGGAGTCTATGCAAAATTTTCTTTCGTTTCCACGCCTGAGAATAAAAATTACTTTGAAGTCGTTGCAGAAGTAGCAAAAGACATTTTTCTACAATCAACACTCCCAAACTTGCAACCAGGTAGTCTAGTGAACATAGGCTTGCCATCAGTAAACCCTGCCAAATGGCTTCTTGACGCATCCTTCGCTGGCAAAGTGACTTTCATCAGCAGAAAAATAGCTGAAGGCCATAAGCACACCCAAGAGCTTACTTTTGAATGTTCAAAGGATCTCTTTGAGCGTATCGAAAAATTGCAGTATATTGGCCTCAACGCCTCGGGATTATTTCTCAAAGAACCAAGAACCTTGGACGGACGTTACTATTTTTCAATCCACGCAGGCAAAGGCACCCGAGAAAAAACAATGCTAGGCCAAGAAGAGCTAAAAACTGGGACAGAATTCACGCTCACACTGCCTTTTCGCACCATTAATTAAAAAGGTTCTTAAAACCCACTACCTTTTACGGAGAAATAATTAGCTTCTCCTTAGGATAGCCGCTCGTAAGGTTTTCGTGGCCGTCTTTCGTGACGAGGATCATGTCTTCTATGCGAACGCCGCCAAGATTTGGAAGGTAGATGCCTGGCTCAACTGTTATGCACATGCCCGGTTCAAGCATGCTTTTTGTGGCGGTAGGCCTGAGGGTTGGATATTCGTGTGTTTCAAGACCGATGCCGTGGCCAAGACCATGAAGGTATTTGTCGCCGTAGCCCGCCTTATCGATAACTTTTTTCGAAACTTCGTAGAGCTTTGCACATGAAATAGCAGGCTTAACCGCCTTAATCGACTTTACTTGCGCATCAAGAACGATATCGTAGATCTTTTCAAGGCGCTTGTCAGGCTTTCCAAAAAAGAAGCAGCGGGTCATATCGGATGCATAGCCATCCACCACAACTCCTATGTCAACAAGCACTATATCGCCCGGCTTAAGAGCTGTTGACGCAGCCCTATAGTGAGGCATAGAGGCGTTTTTCCCAAAAGCAATGATCGAATCAAACGAGAGTGCTTCACCACCAAGTGCAAGCCAGAATAGCTGCAATTGCTTAGCAATAAGCTCTTCTGTAACCCCTGGAGTTAGTCGACTTTTTACAAATTCAAAGCCTTGATAGCAGAGCTCGATTGCTCGCTTTATCTGTCTAACTTCAGATGCCTCTTTTACCGCTCTAATTTTTTGCATTGGATATTCAAGGGGTACAAGCTCGCCCTCAACTTCTGCTGCCAGGCTGCTAAACTGGCTATAGCTTGTACTTTCTTGGCTAAAGCCAATTCGCTTACTCTTAGAAAGAAGCGAGGCCACTACCCCTGGCTTTAACTGCACAGCCGGGCAAGAAGCCTCCTGCTGGCACTTTTCTAGGTAGCGATTGTCTACAACAAGAGTTGCCTTTTGCTTTGTGATGACAATTGTGCCAAGACTCATTTGAACATCAGTAAGATAAAAAAGATCAACTGGATCTGTTACGATGAACGCATCAACACCCCATTCTGAAATGGCTTTTTGCACTTTTTTGATTCGCTTTTGGCTCATTTGAATTTTTTCTCCAAATCAGTGGCTGTTAATATTGTTACAATCTTGTCACCCGCAGGACAGATATAGGGATTATCGCAACTACGTAGCTTTTTTATCACCTGCAATGCAGCATCAGGTGAAAGTGTTTTATGCTTCGGCACAGATTTGCACGCCTTAGCAAGGCTGTCTGCCAAATTATGCGAATCGTCAACGAGCATCGCCTTTATCATATCTTCAACCATCGAAGATTCCAGATAGCTTGGAATGGCCTGTATTAAAAATGACGAACGCCCAAAATCTGAAAGCACAATTCCAGCCTTTTCAAGCTGTGGAAGTTTTTCTCTCAGCCTATTTGCTTCTTCGGCGTTACATTCAATAAAAATCGGCACAAGAAGCGTTTGAGAAGAGACTGACTTGGTCCCACTCTGCCCATCATGTGTGAGCCTTGCAAGCGCTCGCTTTATCGAAATAACACTTAAACCCTCTTCTAAGGGTTCTTTCCACTCAACATCAGCAATAATAAAATCATCAAAAACTGCGAGCACCTTCGCATGCTCTTCAATCAATATCATCTGTTCCGCAACTTGTGGGGGCGCCGGCGTAATAATTGGTGCTTCGTAATGTACTGGCCGACTCATTTGTACAGTCTGTACAGGTACATGGCGTGTAAAAAGAGCAGCGGAAACCGCCTGAACAATAAGTTGCTTGAGCTCATCTTCAAAAGAAAAGCGAACCTCTCTTTTTTGCGGGTGCACATTAACATCTAGAGCACTTTTTGCAATTTCGACAAAAAGCACAAAGGCTGGATGGCGCTGCGGATCTATACTAGAGCCGTAAGCATCCTTTACCGCATGAGAAAGGGCCAAAGACTGAACAGGTCGATTATTTACAAAAAGGTGCTGAGATGTGCGTGTGGGCCTAGAATAGCTCGGCTTAGAGATAAAACCTCGCAAAATAAGATCATCATGCTGAAAAGTAAGGGGTAAAAGCTCTGAAAAAAATTCCTTCCCAAGCACATCCTTGATGCGCTCTTCACAACTTGAAGCCTTAAATGAAAATTCTTTTGTGTGGTTTAGGATAAGCTCAAAGGCAACGTGAGGATGCGAAAGTGCAAGCTGCTGCATCACCTTACAGATATCTGTAGCATCTTTTGCAGGTGATTTCAGAAACTTTTTTCTTGCAGGTACATTAAAAAAGAGCGATTTTACCTCTATCGTGGTGCCTGAAAGGCATTTTAGCCTCTCATGAGAAAGGATTTTGCCACCAGATACTGAAACCCTCGAACCATCGGTCAGACCTTCACTTTGAGGAGCAGTAAGTAGCGTACATTCTGATACCGAAGCTATTGAAGAGAGCGCCTCACCACGAAACCCCATAGTCGCAAGACTCCAGAGATCTTCAACACTGCGTATTTTTGATGTTGCATGGCGTTCAATGCAAAGAAGGGCATCGTCATGGTTCATGCCGTGGCCATTATCCTGCACTCTGATGAGCTGACGGCCAGAATTGACTGCTTCAACAACAATTTTTGTCGACCCAGCATCAATAGCATTATCAACAAGTTCCTTCACGACAGATGCGGGATTTTCAATGACCTCGCCAGCTGCAATCTGATTAATTGTTTTTTCATCTAACAGTCGAATCTTCGAACCAGCCATACATCATTTCTCCGTCTTGCTATATTAGCAAAGCGAGAGTTAAAAACGAAGCTCCTCCCACATTATCCTAAAATATGCTACTATGGCAACATGAGCCATACAGAGAAGTTAGCTAAAGAAATTGTTACTGAGCTGAAATCAAAAGGGTTTACCGCCTATTTTGCAGGCGGCTTTGTACGCGATAAGCTTCTTGGAGTACCTTCATCGGATATTGACATTGCAACTGACGCCCTTCCAGAAGAGATCGCAGCAATTTTTCCTGAACATTTTCTTGTTGGTGCCCAATTTGGCGTCTGCGTGGTGCGCCATAAAAACCACTCGTTTGAAGTTGCTACCTTTAGGCAAGATGTTGCCTACCAAGATGGCAGAAGACCAAGCCAGGTGCTCTTGAGAAGCACGCCAGAGGAAGATGCCAAGAGGCGAGACTTTACCGTAAATGGCATGTTCTACGACCCCATCTCTAATGACGTTATAGACTACATTGGCGGCCAAGAAGACCTCAAGAAAGGCATTATTCGCACTATAGGCAAGGCTGAGGAACGTTTTGAAGAAGATCGCCTACGCATGATACGCGCCATACGCTTTGCATGGCGTTTAGGCTTTCAGATAGAGCAAAAGACAAAAAAAGCTATACTTGAGCTTTCCCATTCACTGCTCCCAAGCGTATCTATGGAGCGCATCTGGCAGGAATTTCAAAAAATTCGCCAAGGGCCAAACTTTTCGCATGCACTCGTTGAAATGAGCGAGCTTGGCCTTCTAAGCCGCTGCCTTCCACCTTTAGCTAAAGTTTCTACCGAAGAGATTAAAGCACGCCTTAGCGGCCTTGAAATGGTCTCTGAGAAGGTTCCTGCCATCTTGATACTCGCAGAGCTCTTTAACCCAGAAGACATTCCCTTTGTATTAGGCCTTGGCATATATATGAGGGCATCAAAGGATGAAACAAAGTGGATTGAAACGCATCTAGAAATCAAAGGGCTTTGGCAACAAGACCCCCAATTTCAAAAGCGCTTTGAATGGTCACAGCTATTGGCAAATAAGCGCGCTCACTCATCTCTTGAGGTGATTTTTGCAAAACAGCCACATGATGTGAAAAAGCGCGCAGAAAAAAATCTTGTAACATGTGAGCTCAATTTAGCCCCACACATTGAACGAATACACAAAAAGAAACCACTTTGTCAGGCAAAAGACCTTCAGGAACTAGGAATACATCCAGGAAAAAAGATGGGGCAACTTTTGCAGCTGGCTGAACGATTAGCGATCGAACATGATCTTCAATCAACTGAAGAGGTTATACAAAAACTGCTTCAAGACCCAACGTGGGAAGATACATGAAAGAGATCACAAGCGCGCAGCATCCACTCATCAAATACTGGACACGCCTTCAGGATGATTCATCCTTTCGTAAAGCAGAGTCTAGAGTATTACTAGAAGGCAAAAATTGTATTCTGGATGTCTGTAAGACCACGATTCCCAAACGCCTTATCATCTCAAATCCCTCAAACTGCATTGTAGAGGCTGAAGAGGTTATTTTGGTTACTGAAGCTCTTATGAAAAAGATCTCTTGCGTACAGTCTCCAGAGGGCATTATTGTCGAACTTGCTATACCAAAAAATGCTCCTGCTAAAAAAATTCGCAAGCTTTTAGTAGCTGATCGCATACAAGACCCTGGCAATCTCGGCACACTTATTCGCTCATGCTATGCCTTTGGCTGGGATGGCTTTTTTCTTCTTCCCGGCACTGTTGATCCCTATAACGATAAAGCCCTAAGAGCCGCAAAAGGGGCTACGTTTCACCTTCCGCTCTATTCTGGAGGCTGGGATCAACTTCAAGAGATTCTAAAAGAGCATGAGCTTAATCTTGTTGTAGCAGACCTTGCAGGATGTAAGCCTTCTGAGTGCACCATGCCACTTGCACTTGTACTTGGCAATGAAGCTAAGGGAGTAGATGTAGAGCTACCACATACAAAGGTATGCCTCAACATGAGCGGGCCTATGGAATCTCTTAACGTAGCAGTTGCGGGCTCAATTCTTCTTTACCTCTTTCAGGATGCACCATGAAGGACTTTATCCATCACGAAGAAAGCGACTATTTCGACACCAGCAAAGATGCGCGCCAAGAGCGCAAAATGGCCAAAAAGCGCGATCGTTCTCAATACAAAAAGACTGACCAGGATAAACTTCTTAAAAAAGAGTTTGTCGAACCCGAAGAGCACTTAAAAAAAGGAATCGTCACCACAGTACGTCCTGAGCTTTTTATGGTCGAATCAGAGGGAACCCTCTATAGCTGTGTGCTTCGCGGTGTGCTTAAGAAAGATAAAACCAAACTTAAAAATTTGGTCATTGTTGGCGACATCGTCTATTTTGCCGAAACTGGCCCCGAGACAGGCGCTATAGCCTCTGTTGAGCCTCGAAAAAGCGTTCTCAGCCGCGCAGATCACCTCTCGCAGCAGCGCGAGCATCTAATAGCCGCAAACGTAGACCAGGTATTTATTACAGTTTCTGTAATTGATCCACCACTTCGCATCGCTATTGCAGATCGCTACCTTATCGCTGCTGAAAAGGGCGGCTTAAAGCCTATTATCGTCTGCAACAAAATAGATCTTCTTGACTCTCCAGAGTATCCAGAGCGTGAGCAGGAGCGCGAAATGCTCAACGAGTGTAAAGATGTGTATGAAGATCTAGGTATTACATTTTTAGAAGTAAGTGCAGAGACAGGCGAAGGCATCGATAAATTAAAAGCATTGATGAAAGATCGAATTTCTGTCTTTTCGGGCCAATCTGGTTCTGGTAAAAGTTCCCTTATAAATGCCGCAACAGGCCTTACCCTTAAAGTGGGAAAGACCGTAGCTGCAACAAGAAAGGGCGCTCACACCACATCAAGTGCACAGCTATTACCGTTAAGTTTTGGCGGCTGGTGTATCGACACGCCGGGAATTAAAAGTTTTGGCGTCTGGGATTTAAAAGAGCAGGACCTTCGAAGCTATTTTGATGAAATCCATGCTGAATCACAACACTGTAAATTTCCAGACTGTCGCCACGATAATGACCCAGGCTGTGCTATCCCTAACGCGATTGAAGAGGGCCGCATTTCGCTGTTGCGCTATCAGTCATACTTGAGCCTACTTGCAAGCCTTCAATCCAAACACCTCAGGCGTTAATGTTCCTTACAGAACAAGATAAGCACGATAAGACTTTCTAACGATATAACGATATGAACGATATAAAAAAAGAGTGTTTCGCAATACCGAAGGGGCTGCCGGGCGAAGCCCCACTTTTTTTATCGTTCGTATCGTTATATCCTTTATATCGTTCTGTTCATTACCCCCCCTTACCCGCTAGATCTTGTTTTTTGATTCGATAATTAATTGTAAATACTTTACAATTACTGCATGAGTTTTATAGCCAAAGAAAAAGTTAAGAATTTCATTCCGAGTGATAGCCTAAAGCTTGCACAAATTATGCTTTTGGGCTTTTTATCATGGTATTTTTTGAAACCAGAGGCACTTTCCGATAATGGCTGGCAGCTTTTGTGCATTTTTGTCACAACCATTGTGGCAATTATTGCAAAGCCACTTCCCATGGGCGCTATATCTCTTACGAGCGTTGCTGTTTTATGCCTCACAAAAACAATTTCATTACAAACAGCCCTAGCAGGTTTTGCCTATGATCAGCTCTGGCTTATCGTTTTTGCCTGCTTTTTGGCTCGTGGCTTTATCAAAACCGGTCTAGGAAAGCGAATAGCCTATCTCTTCGTTTCGCTCTTTGGCGGCACACCCTATGGCATGGGCTATGGCCTTGTTGTAAGCTCGTTTTGCATGGCGCCGCTCATTCCAAGTACCCTCGCTCGGACAGGGGGCATTATTTTACCCGTACTGCGCTCTATCATTTCTGTTGTAAATCAGCCGCAGGTTGCAGCCTTTCTTACCCTTGTAGTGATGCATGCATCAGTCATTACAAGTGCTATGTTTATTACCGCAAGTGCTGTTAACCCTATTGTAGTAAAGTTTGCAGCAAGCCTCGGGGTTGAAATTACCTGGATAAGCTGGGCGAAGGCAGCCTTTATTCCGGGGGCTCTTTCGCTTATTTTGATGCCGATCTTTTTAAAATTTTTGATTCCTTGCAACGTAGCTGATGCTCAGAAGATCTCCCAGCACGCAAAAGAAGAGCTTGGCAACATGGGCCGCGTAACATGGCAAGAGAAGGTTTTGCTTGCAGTGCTTGCGCTTTTACTCATACTCTGGGCATTTGGCAGCGCGCTTTCAGTGCATGCAGCGGAGGCTGCCCTCTTTGGCGTTACGCTGCTCTTACTCGCCAAAGTGCTCACATGGAAAGATATACTTGCTGAAGACCTTGCATGGGATACCTTCTTATGGATGGGGATCCTCATTATGATGGCCTCTGAAATGCAAAACCTTGGCGTCATCGGCTGGTTTACAGATTCTGTAGCAGGCCAACTTCCAAGCTTTAGCTGGCACTGGCAGTTCCTTATAATCGCCCTAATCTACTACTACACACACTACTTCTTTGCGAGCGTTGCAGCCCACGTAAGCTCCATGTATGGACCATTTTTGGCTGTTGCAATAGCTGCAGGAGCACCCCCAATGGCATCTGCGCTTTTAATGGGCTTTTTGAGCTCGCTTTTTGGGGCACTCACGCACTATTCATCCGGACCTGCCCCCATACTTTATTCTGAGCAGCATATCGACATCAAAAAGTGGTGGAAAATTGGCTTTTTCACAAGCCTCTTTTACATCATCCTCTGGGTTGGGTGCGGCACCGTAACACTACTCTAAATTCGTGCCCTTGCCCGACTGAATTCAGGCCATCGGCCTGGTTTATAAAAGCC
>JAFEGT010000121.1 GCA_018239765.1 Verrucomicrobiota bacterium | reverse complement strand
AGGCCTACAGCCTGCAATATACTGTGCATCGTAATTCCTAGGGCGTTGCCCTAGGCTTTTATAAATCAGGCCGTTGGCCTGAGTTCAATTGTACTTAGTTTTGCAAGAGGCTCATAAGAATAAGAAAAATCCTTAAGTTGACACCATTGGCCTCGCACCATCAAGATAGAATATCCCCTTGGCTTTTCATTTAAATTGTGATATATTATTTTTTTCTAACTTCATATTATTTGGAGAGTCATGGGTCCTTTAAAAGAACTTACAGATGCTTTTAGTTCGATTAATCTTAATCCATCCGGTAAAGCTGATATTCATACGCTTTCTCATTGCTTGGAGCTAGCAAAATCGCTTCAGTCACTTCATGAACAAAACCGCGTTCATCGTAACATCGACTTGGATGCTGTGGTTATTCCAGACCATGGTGCTTTCTATTTAAAAAAATCAGATGAAGAGGCTCTCGACGATGAGGTAAAGCACCTTCCGCAAATTATTGCAGGTGCATTTGTCCCACCTGAGCGCCTTACAGGATTCTACACCGGCAGCTTTAAACCTGATGATGTCTACGCACTTGGATGCGTCTTTTATGCAGGTGCGTTTGATGCAGTTCCAGCTTTTACTCCTTTCGAAAGCGCCCACGCCAAAAAACTCATGCAGACACCGCAGCTTTTAAAAGACACGGTAAAACTGCTCTCTCTCTGGATGATCCATCCCGATCCACAAGAGCGCCCAACAATTCAGACCGTTGTAGAAAAACTGCAAGCAATCTTTCCAGACAGCCTGCCAAAACTTGAACGGATTGCATATAACGGACCCAAAATTGTTTTAGATCCAACCGATCCAGAAACATGTGCTAAAATCGCTTTAACATTGCTCGGGACATCTGATGGGTACATCTCCAGGCAAGAGACAAAAAGCTCCTACCAAATTCTCGGCTGCCCCCTACAATCCAAAATTGTTCTTCTTCCTAAAAAGCCAGAGAGGGTCGACGAGGGCACCTTTAAGAATGGAAGAAGTTCAGCCTTTTTGTTAGAAAAAGTAGATGGCCTCTGGAGGTCAACAAAGTGCTTTGCTCTATCGAGCAGAAGAGGGCGCAATCCTGAATCTTTTAAATACAGCTTCCAAAAAGAGATCTGGCTCTATGAAAAGCTTGAAGGAACAAACCTCTTTCCGAAACATCTTGCCAGCTTTACCTACGCAAAAAAACCCCATAAACGGCTCTCACTTTACGAACCTGCATCAGGCTGTCTTTTTGAGGAACATCCCTCGCTTTTTTCGATTAAAAATGCACTCACATTAGTAGAAATTTTCAAGAAACTGCATGAGCTTGGCCTTGCAAATCGCGATATAAAAAGCGAAAATACCCTTTTAAAACAAGATGGTTCGTTTCTTCTGTGCGATATAGATTCACTCGTACCCGATGAGCTCTGGAGTTGTGTGCGTGATAGGGTAGGAACGCCAGATACTATGGCACCAGAACGGTATAACAAAGAGTATTCCGGTAGCTGGTTTAAAGATGATGTCTATATGCTGGGCTGTCTTTTTTACGAAAAACTCTTCAGAAGATCTCTTCCATGGTCACTACTAGAAAAAAAAGCCAACGCAAAATATAGATTAACCATTTCAGCAGATAACGCCGCTTCCCTTATAAATCACGAAACTGCAGGGATGTTTGAAGCAACGGTTGCCGAACCTTTGAAGCGCGCCCAGATGATTACCTACTGGATGCTGCATCCCGACCCCGAAAAAAGAGCCACAATGCAAAGAGTGTACGAGGAGTTTCACAAGTTGACAAACATCAACCTGTAAAGAAAGGCCATTGAAATTTAACGCTCCTTTTTGTACAGTTGCTCTACCGAATATGACATCATACTTGCAACTTCAACAGACATTCTCAGCTTATGGAGTAACTCCTCACGAGCTCTATGAGCTGCACACCTTAGTTACTGAAAATCTTCAGCAATGGCAAACTGAAGCACAAGATTTCTATTACGATGAACCTGACGCGCCCTATCCAATCGAATATCTGCATGAACCAAACCAGGTGTTGATTCATACGGATGCAATTCTTGGAAAAGGCCGATCTTCAATAGTCACTACAACTGTCGATTTTTTATCAGGCAAAGTTTTTGCCTACAAAACACAAATTCCCGATGTTAAGCAATTTATAACTCTAGACCAAGAATGTGCCCTCTACGAACAGTTTAAAGGCAGCCCCCACGTGGTTCAAGTAGTGAGGAAGGCCACTCGCGGCATTCTCTTTGAATATATGAACTGTGGCGATCTATCAAAATATAAAATATCAGGCCCTGATGAGCTCACATCAATTCTTTCGCAAGTGGCGCTTGCGGTATCAGAAGTTCACAAAAGAAATTTTGTTCATCGAGATATACAGCGATGCAACTTTCTCTGCAGCAAAGCACACGATAAACCCCTTGTTGTAAAAATCGGCGATCTCGAACATATGGTAACAGCAGGCTCCCCCAGTCAAATGGTAGGCTTTATGAGCCACTGTTCTAAAAGACTTGTTGAGTTTCGCATAAGCCAATTTTTCGATAGACGACTCAGAGAATATACCCCACTCACCGCCGACGACCTTCACGCTTTGGCAATTATACTCTATGAACTCGAAACAGGGCTCACCCCCCCATTTTGCGCAACTGCATTTGAAATAATGCAAGCGCTAGAAAGAGCTGCTGTAACCAGCAAAGCTTCGCTCGATCCTTTAGTGGATAAACTGACTGAACAGATGAGTGCTTTATGTAAGACCTCAACTGTCAGCGCAGATATCCTACAAGGCACGCTTTCATCGGCTATTGCTGTCCACACAACATTACAAACAAAAGGTAAATCAGAATGAAGCTCTCACAACTCGCTATTCTTTTTGCACTCACAAACCAACTACTCATTGGATCTTCCCATCCATTTGACTCATCCACTAGCAATAAAGACTCTGGATGCTGCCAAAAATGCGCTTTAGGGTCTTCACGCTTCTTGGCAACAGATAGCGCAAATTGGTATACAATTACTGCCCCCAACTTTCCCAATAGTGTTCTTTTATCGAGAAATTCAAACCAAGGATTTAAAGAAGGTGCTGTCCGCGTAACGCCTACTGGCCTCAAATTGAATGAGGCAGGCAACTACTCCGTGAGCTTCACGGCAATCATAGCAAGCGATAACGCCGTGGACACACTCTTTATACCGGTTTTCATCTCTGTTAACAGCGTTTTTGACCCATTTAACACCACAAATATTGGCAGCGTTACAATATTGCCACCAGGCGGTGGGGCAGGAGTTGTCCAAGGCTCGGGAATCATCCATAATGCAAAAAAAGGCACCACCCTCTCTTTAGTTACAGCTAACACATCAACTCCAAATCCAGAAAATCTTACCGTTATCAACTGGAGTATTAGTGCCTTTAAGATTCCATGTGAATCCCACTGATGTTTTGCTATTGAGAAGTTTTTCTTATAAAAAACTAACTTTTGCTGCATAATTGCACTTTAATATCAGATTGAGGTACTTATGCAAGGAATAGGAAGATTTGGCACATCAGAATGTTTTTTACAGCCTCCTCAGCAACAAGCTGTCGCTACCGTTCGAGCTGAAGCACCCTCAATGCGAGTACTCGAACATCAACTAGATGCTTTTTGTTTTGATTTAACAGCACGAAGAACCCAGAAAAAAGCTGAAGTTGCAGCTCTCTTTACAAATGATGAACATGTAGAGAGCATTTGCGGATCGCTCTCTCAAGCAAATCGAGAGTTTGTATCCAATATTGTACACAACCCCCATTTTCTAGGCAGCTTATGCCAGCGCGATGTGGCATTCATTCTTAAATCTCAACCCGCAAATGTTGCCATTTTATATATTGAAGAACAGTGGATTCCAAGAGATCTCTCCGACAGCTGCAGCCCAAAGGATCTTGATGCAAAGCTTAAAATTTCTTTTAAAGATTCTTCCGAATCCATCACAGAGATTATTTTACAACCTGGAACAAACATCAATTCTGTAAGCCAGACCTTTTTAAAACCTGACCCTTTAATACAGACAAATAGGTTTTTTCAAGGATTTTCTCAGTGCAATCTACTCTTTATGTCCGCCGCAGCAAGTGCAAAAGATATTTTTGATGCGTGTGAGTCTATAACACAGGAAGAGGTAAACGCATTTTTACAAGATGGGTTCAGAGCCCATGTAACAACTGATCGGTATAGCGATGTGCGCCCTTACAAAAAAAACTGCGTAAATAGCTGCCAGGATATCAATGGAAGCTACGTAAAAGCGGGCAACAGGCTCTTTATCGCATGTCAGGGACCAGCAGAAGCAACCGTTGATGCCTTCTGGCAGACCGCTATTCATCACCGCACGCCTCTCGTTATTGCGATTGGGCCATCAAGGGAGCGACACACAGAGAAATTTTTTGAGGGGTGTTTTTCATTTAACGACTGTCTGACACTTACCGATGGCACCAAAATAGTAAAAAGCGCACCTGATAGAGCTATTGACTGGGAACTTGCAACAAAAACAGGCGAAGATCCCATTAGACACAGCATCATTATTCGCACCTTTACTGTTGGCGCGCAGCAAATTCGACACCTACACTGCCCAACATGGCGGGATATGAAAGGAATAGACCCCAAAATACTTACAGAACTCATTCAGCTAATAGGTGAAACCCCCAAAGATGATGGGGCAATAATGGTTCACTGCAGTGCAGGCATTGGTAGAACCGGCACACTCTTGGCTGCAGTGGATATTCACCATCAACACAACAGCAACCCTCAAAAGCCATTATCCCTTGCGGCTACCATTATGGAACTGCGACACCAACGCTATGGGCTTGTGCAGACTGTCGAACAGGTACATATGCTTTTAGGCTACTTCAACAGCTTATGATTCCCAATCTCCCTACTCACTGGACCGTTGTAGCTATAAGCTCCCCATCGCCTACCTCATTACAGATTTGCAGATGGGAGGGAAGTAAAACATTAAAACCAGTCACCCTAAAAAACAGCCAGATACAAGCTTGTTATACCATTATAGCTGCCATCATTGCAGAAAATAGTGCCATTTTAAAGCAGACCCCAACAACTCGAGATGAGAGAAAAAAATGGTGGGATGACAGAAGAGCTGTTGATTTAAAGCTGCAAAACGCGCTTATCAACATGCAAAACGCGTGCTTTGGATCATACACGACACTTATTACTCCTCTTGCAGAGACTCTTATTCTGATACCTGAAAAGGGTCTTGAGTACCTCCCTTGGGAATCACTGCCTGTTTTGCAAAACAAAAGAGTAACACGCATGCCATCAGTTGACTCGGTTAAGATCCAGTTGCAGGTTGAGATGCCGAAATTCGTCACACGAGGCTATTATCTAGTTGATCCAGAAGATAAGGCTACCGCATTGTTCTTCAAGCAACATTTTCAAAATCGACCAAACTGGGAAGGGACCAGTGATGCAACGCCAGAGCGTTCTCATTTTATAAAAGCACTTACCCAGTATGATCTTTTTATCTGGGCAGGGCACGATGCAGGGCAAAAATATCTTCCAAAAGCAGAACTTGAACAGCAGGTTGAAAAAATCTCAGCAATCTCCCTACTTTTAGGTTGCAATACTGTTGCACACATGGTACCAACGTATCTAGGCAAGCACTCTCCTCAGGTGATAGGAACCTTATGGGAAGTCACAAACGTCGATATGAATCGCTATGCCAAAAGATTTACTGAACTGTACGATACACAAGATGTACTCGCAAGCGTACGACTTGCCCGAGCAGCTTGCCTGCTTAAATACCTTAACGGCGCAAGCGTCGTTGTGTATGGACTACCCGCGGAGTAACAAACTATGCCTACACATGAAGTTTCTATGTTAGGTGAACACTATCTGCACGACATTGCATGTGGAAAGAAAAAATATGAGGGGCGGGTCTATAGCGAAAAATACCGCGCAATGCAGGTTGGCGACATCGTGAAATTCTACGAGAAAACCGCCGGATGGGGCATTGAGTGCAAAATCACAAGCATGCATCCATTTAGATCTTTTCGAGAGATGTTAGAGCAGCTAGGCCCACGCACAATGCTTCCACGCCTTGACAGCAGCCATTCAGATGAAGCTTTGATAGACGAAGCGTTAGCTACCTATACGGCTTTTCCAGGCTCAGAGCGTGCCGAGAGCCTGGGCTGCGTTGCAATAGGCGTTACCTTCATAAAAAAATATAGGTAATGCATGGTTGATCCACTCGCTATTCCCCCTGTAATTCAAGTTGTTCCCTATGATCCTCGCTGGGCAAAAGCCTTTGAAGAAGAGGCAAAAAAACTCGAGCACATTTTGGGTAAAAACTGTCTTGGAGTGCATCACATAGGCTCCACTTCTGTGCCAGGACTGCATGCAAAGCCTGTTATTGACATCATGATTGTAGTAAAAAACATCTTAGATGTAGATAAAGCAGTAGAACATTTCGAAAAGCTAGGCTACAGCGCAAAAGGAGAATTTGGCATCCCCTTTAGACGCCACTTTCAAAAGGGCGATTTTCTTCGCACCCACAACATCCATATTTTTGAAGAGGGCGCCGCTGAAATTGATAACCACATCCATTTTCGCGACTATCTAAAAACCTCTCCACAGGCCTCTCAAGAATATGCAGAACTCAAGATCGAACTTGCAAAAAGGCATCCACACAATATCATAGCCTATTGTGAAGGGAAAGAGGGCTTTGTACATAAAATCTTAAGTCTTGCCCAACATAAATCCCTTCGGCTTGTTGTTGCCCTTAGCAAATCTGAATTCAGAGCTGTGGATGAATTTAGGCAGCAAAAACATCTTGTGAAAGAAGGGTATACGCACATACTCCTTTTTCTTGGGATTCTGCCAATTGGCTATGCAGAGATTTTTCATGACAGAGTGACAATGTGTGTTATTAAAGATGACTACGCCGAACATCTAAAAAAGTTCAATGAGCTCCTGGCACGCTGGCTTGAACACCAAAAGCTCTTTAAAAGAACCCTAACTTGATACAGATACAAAGCTGTGAAGCACATTGGAGATAGCCTCGGGCTGAATACTATCTTCCCCAACAAAGGCTGTATCGAGCGAATATATAAGCACAAGTAACAGCGCTGTTGATGTTGCAAGAATAGAGATCATAAAAATATGGAATGTGAGGTTTTCAAAACCGAAAAACCAGACAAAGGCAACAAGCACAAAACCGCCTACAATAAGAAACGCCCACATCTGACTGCTAAGCGACTCTTGACTACCAAGCAACCTCGATAGCCTTACAGAAACAAGCTCGTTCAGCTTGCTGATGGATTCTGCGTACCAAACTTCCTGTTTTTTGGTGGAAAGATCAATTGCGTAATAGGTTTTCCAGATATTTTCAATAGCACTTACAGTATTCGGACTTGTCTTTTTAATGGTCATTAAGTCCCATTCTTCATTCACAACGCTGTGGCAGTAGTTTTTAATGGCAGAACGAACTGCCTCTTTATCGTGAACAGAAAACACCTCTGCATCTCTGTAGAGCTCTGCAAGGTAGCTTGCCTCTACTTGCGTTACATCCTTTAGTTTGTCATAGCGCTGCTGTGCATTCACAACGGTAAAGCCAAGAAGAACTGCATACAAGACCCCTAGATTTGTAAAGACAAATCCCGCGACATCTCTATGCCCCTTCAGTATGTTGTGATTTGCCAATTTGCGCACAAGAAATATACCTGCAACAGCAAAAAGAATAAAAACCAGTGTAAAAAGCAGTGTCTCTTGATCCCAGAGAACTTTTGCAAGATGGTCAAAAATAAACATAGGCTCACACTACAAATTTTTGCATTCTCCTACAAGAATAATATCCCTTTTGCTACAAGAGTATTATCCTAGATTTGGCGTCTTCAACTGCTGAATCTAGGATTATTACGCGGAGTTTTCATGTATCTCGGACTTGCCCTTAGCTGTATCCTTGCTGCAACGAGCCTTTTTGGCAGTCAAAAAAAGTGCCTCGAAGCCGATATTATCGTGATAGGTGGCGGCGCCGCTGGCTGCGTACTTATGAACAAGCTATCTGAAGATGGACGATTTTCCGTACTAGGTATAGAAGCCGGGGATAATCGTACAAGAGATCCCGAAATTGAGGCAGTAGGCCTTCCTGCCCTTTTGCTCCCAGCAACTGACGCCTACAAATATTACTGGTCAGGCTGGAGACAAACCGTGCCGCAGCCAATGCTTAACGGAAGAGTGGGCGGTGACTGGATAACAGGCATGATGCTTGGTGGAGGCACATCTGTAAACGGGCTCTATTATGGGCGAGGCTCAAATGCCGTATATTCTCGTTGGGAAGAACTTTCCGGCAGCCACAACTGGAGTCTCTCAAAAATCTTAAAAACCTTCAGAGCGCTCGAAGACTATCAGGGCTTGACAATCACACCTATGGCACGAGGCTCAAATGGGCCTGTCAACATACTTCAGACACCTACAGTATCTCAGATAACAAGCCAGATTCTTCTCCCTGCAACACAGGCGGCCTTTCCTGGCATTCCGGTAGTAATGGACTATAACGACCCCTCAGTTGAAAACTGCCTCGATACACGCACACAGTGGCTTATTGATTCTACTGGCACACAGCGCGTAAGTAGCGCAACAGCATTTTTACCAAGCGATGTAATGACCCCAGATGGATATGGTGTTAGTGGACATAAGCTCAGAGTGCTCTTTAATTCTGTTGTAGACAAAATAGTCATTAAAAATAAGCGCGCCAAAACGGTACGCTTTATTCAAGATGGCAAGACGCTCGAAGCGAAGGCTCGTAAAGCTGTAGTTGTAGCTAGCGGCATAAACAGCAGCAAGATACTGCAGCTTTCTGGCATTGGCCCAAGGGATGTACTGAAGAATGCTGGTATTAAACCTGTTTTTATTAATGAAAATGTGGGTAAGCATCTTAAAAACCACCCGCTGATATCTATAACAATGCTTGCAGACCCTAACCAGAACGGCATACCTCCAGCTGCCGGCTACGCATACGCAATACACAATGCCTACCTTCCAGAAGTGGGCGGCAATGCAAGCGATCCGCGCATGCTGCAGATTTTGTTTGACTACGTCCCATCAAATCCACCACTTCTTGTTATTGGATTTGAACTACTCAATCCACGAAGTGAAGGTAGCGCAAATATTCAAAGCGACAATCCCTTCCAGATTGTAGCCGCAGGCGATGGTGTCTATCAAGACCCAGTAGATCTGCAGAATATGAAAAATGCAATCAAGGTCTACATCCGCGATTTACTTGCCGAGCTTGCAGCTCTTGTAGACCCACTCTCACCGTACTATAAACCGGTTCTCACAGATCCGATCAACCTTGTTGCACTTAATAATTACAGTGATGCATCGGTTGAAGCATATATAAAAAACAACACCAATCTTGATAAAGACTCACGTCACTTTGCCTGCCACTGCAAAATGGCACCGCTTAACGAGGGAGGCGTGGTAAACGGCAACACACGTGTGTATGGCACAAAAAACCTGTATGTTATGGATAACTCTATCTGCCCTGAAATACCCAATATCAATACAACGGCTTCAGCTTTGATGATTGGCTGGCATGGCAGTGAAATTCTTAAAGATATTCTGGACGATGACTCGTGATATAAAACAGGACCTTTGCCAAATTGCAAAAAACATCGTGCTAGAGAAAGGCCTTGAGCCCGATTTTTCAACTGATGTCATGCAAGCAGTGGAGGCGATAAATAGCCCGGCAGCAATCCCAGAGGGCATACGTGACCTCAGAGCTTTGCCTTGGTGCTCTATTGACAATGATGACTCTCGAGATTTAGATCAGCTTACCTATGCTTCTGAAAACGAAATCTGGATCGCTGTAGCCGATGTTGATGCCATCGTTACAAAAAATTCCCCTATCGACCTTCATGCCCAGATCAACACCACCTCTATCTATACGCCAGCCATCAATTTTCCGATGCTTCCAGAGAAGCTCTCTACAAACCTTACCTCACTCAACGAAAGCGAAGAGCGCCTTGCACTTGTGGCCTACATTAAAATTGATGATGAAGGAGCGACTGTTGAGGCCTCTATTTTTCCCGCAGCCGTTCGAAATTATGCAAAACTTGCCTACAACAATGTTGCAGCCTGGTTAGAGGGCAACGAAGAGCTTGCCACACAAAATCAAGAGGTTAAATCCACCTTACGCATACAGCATGAACTCGCACAGCGGCTACGAAAAAAACGAGAAAGAGAGGGCTCACTTACGCTTGAGTCGCCACAGCCAGAAGCTCACCTACTAAACAGTCAAATAATGGTGCAACTCTCTTCTCACAATGTTGCTGAGCAGATTATCGAAGAGTTTATGATTGCTGCAAATCAGCTGATGGCAACAACGTGCAAAGCAGCAAACGTTGCTATTTTGCGCCGCGTTGTGACAGAGCCCAAATACTGGGACCAAATTGTTGAGCTCGCAAAAAAGTATAACGTATCATTGCCGCTAGAACCGGACTCAAAAGCCCTCGACGCCTTTCTTGTGGAGAGAAAGAGGGCCGACCCCATTACCTTTTACGACCTATCACTTATGATTATCAAGCTTCTGGGTAGAGGTGAGTACGTGGTAGAGCATGCTGAAACCAATCCATCAGGCCACTTTGCTTTAGGAATCCCAAACTACACACACTCTACGGCCCCCAATAGGCGCTATCCTGACCTTCTTGTTCAGCGTCAGTATAAGGCCCATGTCAACAGTAAGGCCGCGCCCTACACTATTCAAGAGCTTACGGCGCTTGCAAAACATTGCACCCAGCAAGAAGATGCAGTCAATAAGGCACAGCGACAAATCAACAAATCGGCAGCAGCGATACTGCTCTCTTCTCACATTGGATCACGCTTTGATGGAGTAATCACAGGCATTAACGAAAAGAACTGCTGGGTGAGAATCTTTAGCCCGGCAACAGAAGGTAAACTGCTCAACCCTTACGCCTCACTTCGCGTTGGCGACAGAGTAAACGTAAAGCTTGTTTCAGTAGTCCCAGAGAGAGGATTTATAGATTTTACCTTGTGAAATAATGACAAAATTTATAAAAAGATATGAAAAGAGGACCATATGAAAAATATAAAACTTTTACTCGCCCTACTATGCGCCACATCAACATGTGCCTACGCAGAAGAGAGCTCTGTAGACCAGCTTAAAGCAGCACTCGAAAAAGCTGAAGACAAAATCGAAGAGATGGCAAAGGCTCTTCAAGAGTATGACTGGAAAGGAGCGTATGACAAAGCAACTACATTTGGTCCGGTCTCTTTATCTGATGTAACGGTAAATGGCAACACACGTGCTGCTATCGTAGAACCAGGACAGGAGATCAAATGCACAGCAACTGTACATGTTGATCAAGAAAAGATGAAAAACCTCAAGCTGAAGCGCGTTGTTGTTGGCATTAACGATGTTGGCCCTCAAACATCATTTTCTATTTCCTCAAATAAAGAGCAGAACGAGACATTTACGCTTACAGCGCCAAAAGAGCCAGGTCTTTACCAAGTTCGCTACCGTCCAGTTATCAACGACTCTAGCGAATGGCTTGATCCAGAAGGAAAAGCTCCAGGATTTACCTATACCATCGCGATGATTTGGGTAAAAAAGCCAGACGCTAAAAAGTGATTCCTAACGGTGTATATGCGGGGGCTTTAACCCCGCTACGAGAAGATTTACGCTCTGACGATGCAAAACTGGCGCTTCATTGCCAATATTTGATTGATAAGGGCTGCAGAGGCTGTGAAAAATGGTGAAGCCGCTGGAAAAAACGATGATTTTGAGTCAGTTTGCCAGCAACGAAGTTGCCGAAGCCCCGCCCCGAGCAACATACTCAAGCGAGTAGGGCGAGGGGCGGGGTGGCAAAATGGCTCAAAAGGGCGTTTTTGCCAATGCGCTTATCATTTTTCACAGCCTCCTAAGGGTGTAGTGCTTTTTGGTACATCTGGCGAGGGCCCCTCTTTTTCTGTTTCGGAAAAAATCTCTACGCTCAAAAATGTGATAGCGCACGGGCTAGACCCAAGAAAAATTATTTTAGCAAATGGCTCTAGCAACATTCCTGACACTATAGAACTTGCAAAATGCGCACGCGACCATAACTGCCTTGCCTGCCTTATTGCCCCGCCCAGCTTCTTTAAAAATGTAAGCGACGAAGGCGTGCTTGCCTATTATAGAGCGATCCTGAGTCAAGTAACGATACCAGTTTTGCTCTATCACATCCCACAGTTTAGTGGGGTTGCCATTAGCATGCAGACGTTGAAGACCCTTTTTAAAGAATTTCAAGGCATTGTAGTGGGCATTAAAGAGAGCGAAGGCAACCTTGAATTTACAAAGCAGATTACGAAAGAACTTCCCAATTGCAAAGTGTTTGTCGGAAATGAAATGCAGATATATGAAGCGATGCAGCATGGAGCTGCGGGCTCAATATGTGCGAAGGTCAATGTCTATCCAGAGCTCATCTTGTCTCTTATAAAAGAGGACAATACAAAAGAGCTTGCCAAATCTGCCCACGTCTTTAAAGACCGCAACTTTATTACCTGCTGCAAGGAGCTTCTTGCCCAAAACGATCCCTCTTGGAGACGCGTCCGCCCTCCACTCACCTAACATGATAGTAACTGAGCCCACCTTACAAAGATAAAAACGATATAACGATATGAACGATAAAACTATAAACCTATCGTTATTATCGTTATATCATTTTTATCGTTTGAGTGTGCCCAAGCCCCCGCCCGAAAACAACGGCTGCTGCGTGATACTTAAGCTCCAAAAAACTTCATAAAGAAAATTTACATCAAGAGACCCTTCTCATTTACCCCTGTTTTTGCTAGACTATTCACCCAATATTTGAGGTTTTGCCGTGAATGTGAATGGTTATTTTGATCGCGTCCCGATGGACTGCTCCGCTGAAAATGTAAACCCACTCAACAAGAGACCAAAAGAGGACTCTCTTAGACCTAATCGCGATCCAGAGGGCGATGTTCTCAAAAAACCCAAAGTCCAAAAACAGGTACGCTTTGCCGATGACACAGATATAGATACAATCGTTGAAGGAATAGAGGAATGTGCTCTTGGCTACGATCGTTCTAAAAGCGCTCGAGATCATGGATGGGTTTTACGTACAGGAGAACATGAAAAACTCGCTATTCATCCAAAAGCATTACGCACCATGCCAGATGAAGACCTCGTCCATTTTGCTTCAGCTTGCCCTCATTTTACATATTTATCGCTAAGTGACGGCAAACATATTACAGATAAGGGAATGTTTGGCCTACTTACCGGCCGCTCCCACATGAGAGCAATAGACATTTCTGTATGCCCAAATATCACTGATAAAACCTTACTCATACTTGGAAATTGCTGCCCTTTTTTGCAGGAGTGCTCAATACTTAAATGTCCAATTACAGACTGCGGCATAGCGACTCTTGTTACCCAATGTAAAGACCTACGCACGATCAGCCTAGACTGGTGCGAAGCCATTACCGATAGATCACTCTTTGCCATTGCAAGACACTGTCCACTCCTTACGCATTTATGCCTTACAGAGGGCACTCAATTTTCACTAAGCGCTCTAAGGGCAGTACTACAGAGCTGCCCATGGCTTGAAACAGTAGATCTCTGGAGCTGCACGCAGGCAACAGATGCATGGGTAGATACCATCATCGAATGGGGCCACAATATAAAAGCGCTCGACCTCAAATACTGCGACAAAATAAGCCCGCAAGCAATTGCTCGGCTAAAAGCACACTTTTCTAGGCTCAATCTTACACATTAGCGTTTATGTCTCCGGCTCCTTGACATGGCGGATCTATTCGGTTACAGTTGGCTTTTTTGTTACCCTGCAAAAAGGCCAACTTTATGTTTATCCATGTATTGCTCCTCTCAATCTCATGCACGCTTTTTATTCATGCGATAGAAAAACATCCCGTCGATGTCTGCTTTATGGTGGCCGATTTAAAATACAACAAAAGAGATGGGGTAAAAATCTGTGAGATCCAACAAGGGTCGCTCTCGTTATTTAATGGAAATAGCTATCGAAATGAAGATGAAGAGTCGATTCATAAAGAGCTCGTACGCACCCTTTCTGAATACAATGCCAATGGGTGGCTTGTTGCCGATTCACTCGCAGATAAAAACCTCAGATCCACACTTGCAGAGTCTTGGCACAGCTCAAAAGACCTTGTAGAACTGTTTTCGACCCCCGAATTTCTGATGGAGAAAAACCTCTCTGCAGCAGATCCGTACGACATTTCCACCTACAGAGGTTTTTTATATGTAAACTGGTCTCACCTATGCGTAGTTTCTGATTTTGAGCAGCACTATCCCGGCATGGTTGTGCTGGATAGATCAAGCTTTCCCTTCTGGACCGACAAATACCTGATGAGCCAGCTTTTTACTGAAGATTGCGTACTTAAAAAGTTCAAACCTAAATGGGGCTGCTATAAAAAAAGCTATTCCCCTAACCAAATTCAAAACGATCTTCAGTGCGATACCTTTGTGATAAAGCCTCGAGGTGAGTGTTTAGGTAAAGGCGTAATTATTGTGCCAAAGGAAGAGCTGGATGAAGTTGTACAGTATATCTGCACAAAAGAAGGGCCACTTGCTGAACGCAAAAGCGCTGCCTATAGCGCATGGAAAAGTGATCCCTTTGATAGTTTTATTGTAGAAGAATTTATAGCGTCAGACCTCTTAACGATTCCTCATCTCGCTAACAAAACATACCAGCCAACGATGCGGGTGGCATTTTTATTGGTCTACAACAAGCAGTCTCATCACGTTCACTTTTTAGGCGAATACTGGAAGACCCCTGCTGTTGCCTTAGAAGACGATGGCGATATTATGCAAAAAAATAAAGACATCTGCAAAGCTCCCTATTACTCTGCTGTAGATGAACGCACCAAACAGGCGGTTCATGACGAGCTTGCAGTCGCACTGCCGATACTTCATCGCAAAATGATAGAAGGTAGCGAAAAGATCTCCGAATTGGGCTGCCAGATGGCCAAAAAAAGCAAACTACAACTTCGTCTAAAAGAGCAGCTTGAATTATAATATTGCTCCATGAACTGTATTACCGGCTTAGAAGTCTTTTCAAAGTTCCCGATGCGACTGATGCCAACGCTCGCATGCGGACTCCTTGATGTTTCAAAACAACCGGCTGATTCTCAATTTATCCCCTACCAAAAAACTGTATGCGAAGTGGCTTTGCAACATGCTACAGGTACATTCTCTCAGTTTAAGGCAAGCTTTTGTGAAGCAGCATCTCCTGCTGTGCAAGCAACTGCAGTCGTGATTGATTCAGGGCTACGAGCAATCTTATCTCAAGCAAGCCATGTAGCTGCAGTCATGAGTATAGGATTATTCACAGGTGCCTATTTTAGTGCTGCTGCTGGCCATAAGACTACAAGCAAAGTTCTTGCTACCTGTGGGGTATTTGTTACAATCAATACTATAGCTGCAAAAATTCACTTAAACAGTTTGTAACCTCGACTTTATTGTTTCTTTATATTACTAGTGTAATTTATATCCGCTTTTTAAATTGGATGTAACTACAACTATGAAAAACTATTTTGTTATTTTAATTTGTATATTTGGAACTGTTCAAGCTCACGAAAGTGAACATTGCGATCACGCCCGGCTAAAAACCGTAGAAATTACCTCAAAAAAGAACCTAAAAACTGTACGCGCTGTTCTTGCCAATTGGAATGTGCTCTCAATGGCACGGATGTATCTGGCTCTTTTTTCTTCTCAGTTTAATGATTCACAAAAAGAGTCGGCGAGCGCATCAGATGCCATACTTGCGACGATGGGAGAAAGCCTTGATGAAAATGTGGAAATCCATGTTGCCCTTGATGAGCAGGATCAAATTCAAGCCATAGCCTTTACCCAGCTTAAAGTAGGCTGCAAGTATCTTGCACTCCTTGCAACGAACCCAGAAAATATAAGTATTATTGGCTACGAAAAGCCTCTTCGCGGCGCTGGCACAGCGCTCATTGCACACATTTCCAATACACTGCTCCAAGGCCAAGGCGGCTGCAAAAAGCTGCACCTTACTCCCCTTCCATCTGCCATAGGCTTTTATAAGAAATTAGGTTTTGTAGAGGATCCAAGACACCTAGGAAGTCTTATTTTAAGCCGCACATCCATGCGAGAGCTTCTTGCCGCTACAGCCGACAGGGTCACCATTCTTAAAAAAGAGCCCAAACTTCCCAAAGTAATAAACAAACTCGAAGAGCTCAAACAGAAGAGCTAATAACCTAAACACTCTCAAAGAGAGTGTTCTTGAGTTTGGACATTTCGATTGACCGTAGGGCTTTGAGATCGTGACAAAATAGGCCTGAAAGGCCGACATATCA
>JAFEGT010000120.1 GCA_018239765.1 Verrucomicrobiota bacterium | reverse complement strand
TACCTATGTGGTTGGATCGGACCACAAAGACATTCAGGAGCCCTTTAGGGCGATTCAAATCGCATACATTAATGTCAATTTGCGTCAAAGAATAAGATTGACTCGCCCTGGACGGGCTCTAGGTTATTTGTAAAGCATTCCCACAGCTCCTAAAGTCGCTGTGGGCTTTAATAAATCGCCCAAGGGCTCTAAAACAACTCTGCTATTTCTATGGAAGAAATATGGTCACAAGTTTAAAGAAATTTAGCTGTCAAAAACTAAAAGTTTTTGACAGCCCAAGCCTGACCCTATTTTCTGGTTTCATGAGAACTTGGAGACTAAAGGTCCGATTTCACCTATCTTGCAAATCCTGCCGCTGTAAGCGATCCTGCTCATCCTGTTATTTTTTTTGTTATTAGCCTGATGCATATGCCTGGCTATCGTGCTGGCGCAGCCGATCTTTCGTATCCTGATACTTTTTCTTTCTGCGTATTTTGAAGCGTCCAGCCGGAAAATTCTTCGGCGGTTTGAAGCTCGCCAAGAGTGTCAAAGTCAAAGCCTGGCCATGGGCCATCTGGCACACCTAAAAGGGTGTCGGGGCTGAGTAAGAAGGTGGCAACAAGGGGGCCGTCTGACCACAGTTTTGCTATGCCGCGATTTTCAAGAAGGAGCTTCATCATCGGATCATCGACATCGGGTCTATGCTGATGCGCGCGCAGGATGCCGCACAGCTTGTTTTGTTCTGAGCTCGCAAGGTCAAGAAGTTCGGTTGTGATTTTTCTGTTAAGGGAAAAGCCGCGGCTATTTTTGTAAAAGGGTGGCTCGTTTTCGTCGACGATGAAGTCATTCCACATAAAGCCTAGAAAGAGAAATTGCGGTGGGTTGTTAGTCACCTTTTCGTATGTTGCATTCGGTATAGGCTTGATTTTGTCCTTTATACTAAAGGGGTAGGCCTCGAGTATAGGGTGTAATGATTCTTGAGCTTCTATGCTCAGTTGAGAATAGACTGTAAGACGGTTAAGCTCCGTTACCCATTCATAGTTTTTATCAGAATTTAACAACGCTGTTGGAAGATAGCCAAGTTCAAGGCCTCCATGGCAAAGCTGTACGAAGTTATGGTTAGAGCCTAAATAGATTGCATCAGGTAGGACATCATAGAGCCTATACACAACGTCAATCTGCTCAGGGGTAAAGCCCTTTTTTGTGAGCTCTGCTTGAAAGCCGTAGTAGTAGCAGATGCCGCGATCTTCGTGATTGCCGCGTACAAAGAAGACTCTTTCAGGATTGTCGATTTTTAGCCTCATAAGAACGTAGATGCATTCAAGGCCATAAAGTCCCTTGTCGACATAGTCACCAAGCGCTACAAAATAGACATCCTCAATCAACCTAAACCCATCATCACCTCTCATATAGGGCTCTAGGCTTTCAACAAGTGAATGGACATCACCATGCAGATCACCATGTAAGAGCACTCTTGCGCCAACAGGAACTTCCAGTTTTTGCACATAGTGCTCGCGGGCCATTACTTGACTTGGGTCAAAATAGCCATCAGGAGGGGATGTGCCGTCAAGATATTGTCGTGGGCTTGCTTGGAATGTTTCAAACAGCTCTCTTTCGGTTTTGTAAAAGGTGTCAAAATCAAGGTCAGCAAGTTTTGCACCGTTAACAGCATCGTACATCAGTTCGGGCTCTTCAGCGTAGCGTTCGACGTTTTGTGCGATTATTGATTTTTGTAAATAAGGTAATTTATCGATCTCTGCTTTAATTTTGCTAAAAGAATCGCAGAAAATGAATGATGAAATACATGTAAATAGGAGGAGAAAAATAGCCATTGCTCAATTTTAATAAAGAAATTCTTTTTCTACTACCTTTTTTTCCGTATATGTACAATCTTTTATATGGCCTATATATGTATTCTTTTAGTTTTTTGCTCTACTCTCTGCTTTGCAGGATGGGATCTTGCCTCCTATTTTCCAAACATTCAGGTTATTACTATGAACCCTCAATCCACGCGGTTCCAGCGCTGTGTACAAGAATTTGAGGCAATAGGCTTAAAACCGCATGAATATGAACTTGTACTCGGAATTGAAGGAAAAACCATTTCCGAAAGGCTCTGGGGCCGAATGAATACGGACGACATCTTGCGTAAGCAAGGCCGCATGGGCTGCTTTATGACTCATTACAATATTATCAAAGAGACTCACAACCGCTATCAGCAGGCAAAAAGAAGGCGAGATGTGAAGGAGATGAGGAAGTATAAAACGCTCCTTATTATCGAAGATAATTGCGGCTTTGGCCAGGTTACAGGTAGTCTCACTGCTTCACATAGAGATTACGATAAAATATTTAAAAAGGTCATGAGAGAGCTTCCTCGCGATTGGGATATGCTCTATTTCATGTCGATGAAGTGCGATAACAATCCTGTGCAAAAAATATCTCCACACCTGGCAAAGCTTTCTTATGGCGTGGTGACAAAGTGCTATGCAATACATTCCCGGTTTTATGGCGCTGTGCTTGCTGCTCTTGAAAGTGAGCTTAAGTCAGATCGTCTGCTTGACCCTGTAGATAATGTTATCGCAACGCTTCATCGTGCATCCAATTGCTTCGTCATAACCCCGCCTCTCATATACCGAGTGGCATCTCAGAGCTTTGTCTACGGAGGGGATAGCACCGACTCCTGGAACTGGCAAAGCGATGCTGCCGGGTAGCGATGGTTTCTAGTTTTTACTTGTCGTGCTTGTGAAGTATTAGGGTTTTTGCTATCCAGAAAATAAAAAAAGCCTTTTGCAAAAGGCTTTTTATTTCAGGATACAAGGCATGCAAAAAAAACGTACAGAAGAATTTATCTTATGGTTTGATGAGATAGGAATCAATGATGTACCTCTTGTCGGTGGAAAAAACGCCTCTCTTGGAGAGATGCTTCAGAACAGGGTTTTGAGAGACAAAATTCCTAACGGTTTTGCCATTACCTCCTATGCCTATAGATATGTCCTTGAAAAAGCTGGAGTGCTCAAAGAGCTCAAGAAAATCCTAAAGGGATTAGATGTCAAAAATGAAAAAGCGTTAGAAAAGGCAGGCGCCAAGGCGCGAAAATTGATCCGGGACTGTGAATTCCCTCCTGAATTAGAAGAGGCCATTTCTAGAGCCTACCATCAGCTCTCGGCACAGTACAATGTAAAAAATCTCGACGTCGCTGTTCGCTCATCAGCTACAGCTGAAGATCTGCCAAGCGCAAGTTTTGCAGGGCAGCAAGAGTCCTTCCTCAATGTTCAAGGGGTTAAGGGTCTTCTTGAAGCATGTAAAAACTGCTTTAGTTCGCTTTTTACAAATCGTGCAATTGTGTACAGAGCATCAAATAAGTTTGACCATTTTAAGGTCTTCTTATCAATCGGCGTTCAGAGAATGGTTCGATCTGATCTAGCCTCGAGCGGTGTTATGTTTACGTTAGATACAGAAACTGGCTTTAGAGATGTTGTGTTTATCACAGGGAGTTTTGGCCTCGGCGAAAGCGTCGTTCAAGGCGCTGTTAATCCTGATGAATTTTACGTTTTTAAACCAACGCTAAAAACCGGCTACAAGCCGTTAATCAATAAACGCCTTGGCGACAAGGCCTCGCAAATAATTTATGCAGGCAATGGCACAAAAAAGATCAAAACAAAAAAAGAAGAGCGAGAAAAATTTTGCCTCTCTGATGAAGAAGTGCTCCTGCTTGCCAAATGGGCCGTAGCTGTTGAAGAGCACTACAGCAAAAAATATGGCAAATGGACACCTATGGACTTAGAATGGGCAAAAGATGGCCATACTCAAGAGCTCTTTATTGTGCAGGCGCGTCCTGAAACAGTCTTCTCGCAAAAAAATCGCAATATCATCGAAGAATATAGGCTGCTTCAAAAAGGCAAAGTACTCGCAACAGGCAAGAGTGTAGGAAACAAAATTGCTCACGGTCCTGCGCGTATTATTGAAGATGCCAAGGATATCAAACGTTTTAAGGCGGGAGAGATCTTGGTTACCGATATGACCGACCCTGATTGGGTGCCGATCATGCGTATGGCCTCAGCTATTGTGACAAATCGAGGAGGAAGAACATCACATGCTGCCATTGTAAGTCGAGAGCTTGGCCTACCTTGCATTGTGGGGACAAATAATGCTACTCAGGTCATTCAGGAGGGAAAAACTATCACTGTGAGCTGCACGCAAGGTGAAAAGGGAGTCGTCTATGAAGGCCGCCTAAAATATAAGGTGGAAAACATTGATGTGTCAAGAGCAGCTAAGCCTAAAACAAAGGTGATGATGAATGTTGGCTACCCCGACGATGCTTTTGAATTGCATTTTCTTCCATGCTCAGGTGTAGGCCTTGCGCGTGAAGAGTTTATTGTTAATGAGTACATCCGTATCCATCCCATGGCACTTGTGAACTTTGAAGAGGTGAAGGATCTGAAGACCCAAAAGCAGATCAATACGCTATGCGCTGGCTACAAGAACAAAAAACAGTACTTTATCGACAAGCTTGCTATGGGGGTGGCAATCATTGCCTCTGCCTTTTATCCGCGCGATGTCATTTTGCGTTTCAGCGACTTTAAAACCAATGAGTATGTAAATCTGATCGGGGGCAAGTACTTTGAGCCGAAAGAAGAAAATCCTATGATCGGATGGCGCGGCGCTTCGCGCTACTATAGTGCTGGGTATAAAGAAGGGTTTGCTCTGGAATGTGCTGCCATCAAAAAAGTGCGTGAAGAATTTGGCCTTGTCAATTTGAAAGTCATGATTCCTGTCTGCCGTACCGTGGAAGAGGGAAAAAAGGTGCTAGAGGTCATGAAAAAAAATGGTCTTGAGCGAGGCAAAAACAAGCTCGAGGTGTATGTGATGTGTGAAATCCCGAGCAACGTCATCTTGGCAGATAGGTTTTGTGATATTTTTGATGGAATGAGCATCGGAAGTAACGATTTAACGCAGATGACATTGGGAGTTGACCGCGATAGTGAACTGGTGTCAGATATATTTGACGAACGAAATGAAGCCGTATTGCGTATGATCGCCCACGTAATCAAGATTGCAAAAAAAAGAAAACGCAAGATTGGCATTTGCGGCGATGCGCCATCAACCTATCCGGAGTTTGCCGAGTTTCTTGTAGACTGCGGCATCGATAGCATTAGCTTGAGCCCTGACGCACTGTTAAGAACAAGCATGACTATTGCCAAGCGCGAAAAGAAACAGAAACAGAAGGCGCCAAAGTCTAAAGAGACGTGGTAAATTCTGCAGTAACTTTTATGCGCCACTCGTCTTAAACCGTACGGCCTCTTCAGATCCGCCAGTTGTATTTCCCTCTGTGTAGGAGTGTGCGCCGATACCGGCCAGGCGTCCCTCTTTAACAATAAGGTATTCATCGCGAATGGGGCGTCCTTCAAACCAGCATTCCAGAATTTCTCTAGCACCTGCAGCATAGCGGGCTTGAGCTGGCAAACTTGTTCCTGCAATATGCGGCGTCATTCCATGATGGGGCATTGTGCGCCATGGATGATCTTTTGGCGGGGGCTGTGGGAACCAAACATCACCTGCATATCCCGCTAGCTGTCCGCTTTCTAAAGCCCGTACAATAGCATCTCGGTCACATATTTTGCCACGTGCTGTATTGATAATATACGATCCGCGCTTCATCTTGCTAATCAGCTTGTCATTGAATAGATGCTCAGTTTCGGCGTGTAGCGGACAGTTGATCGTGACTACATCGCAAACACGTACCATGGACTCGACATCGGCATGGTAGGTGAGGTTAAGCTCTTTTTCGATTTCAGGTGAAAGGCGGTGGCGCTCAGTATAGTGCAGTTTGACATCAAATGGCTTCAGTCGTCGTAATACTGCTAACCCGATATGTCCTGCGGCTACTGTTCCTACCTGCATGCCCTCTAAATCATACGACCGTTCTGCGCAATCGGCAATATTCCAGCCCTTATCGATAATCCATTGATATGAAGGGATGTAGTTGCGAACTAATGCCAGTATCATCATTACGATATGTTCTGCCACGCCGATGCTATTGCAGAAGGTTACTTCTGCCACGGTTATGCCTTTTGCCATTGCAGACTGGAGGTCAACATGGTCAGAACCAATGCCTGCAGTAATGGCCAGCTTAAGGTTGCGAGCTTTTGCAATGCGCTCTTTTGTTAAATAGGCAGGCCAAAATGGCTGAGAGATAACAACATCGGCATCAACAAGCTCTTTTTCAAAAACAGAATTGGGGCCATCTTTATCGGAGGTGACAACCAGAGTGTGACCAAGCCCTTCAACAAATTTTCGTAAACCCAATGCACCAGAGACGCATCCTAACAGTGCTCCAGGAGTAAAATCAATTTTTTTAGGGTTGGGCACCGTTTGACCATCAGGGTAGCGTTCAACCTTCGGAAGGTCGTCTCGGGCATATTTTTGGGGATACCCTGTTACCGGATCGTCATAAAGTACTAAAAGAATTTTCATAAGCACACTCCGTTTGTGGCGTAACATTCTTCTGTAGCATGTGTGCGTTTTAGGAGTAAAGAGCCTTTTAACTTGAGTTTTGGGTTTTTGCAAAACTCGGCGCGGGTTACGGTGATGTCATTGGAGCCAGGGTTGATTGGCTTACCTTGTAAAGGTAGAGAGCTCCGGCAAACATAAAGAGAAAGCTTACTGTAATGGAGGCTTCTGGGCCAAAAAGTGTGGCAAAGAGCGCTCCTAAAAGCGGAACAAAGCAGCCACGCACACCAATTGCCAAGATGTTTACGGAGGTATACTGTGAGCTTGAGTCGTTACCACAAAGCAGCGGGCCAGATAAGTTCCACACAAGGCGAGAGCCAGATTGAGCCATGCCATAAAAGAAGTAGGCAAGAAATACGCCAGCATCTATTGGCAGAAGCAGCATTATTGGTTGAAACGAAAAGCAGGCAACTACCAAAAAGGCTGCTTTATGTACGCCATATTTTTGCAAAAACTTTGCCCAAAAGCTAGCGGTGAGTATAAACCCAATGCCTTCAAGTAGCGTAAAGAGTGAAAAGATCTCAAAAAATGAGAGGTTCATCTTGGTAAGAAAGCCGGGGATCGAGGGCTTTGCAAACATAAGCCCAGAACCTGCAATAAAAAAGCCAAGCTGAAACCGCATAAAGCTTTTGTTTGATTTCAAAAGCTTCCACGAGTCTTTCCAGGGCGTAACAATAGCCTCTTTAGCTGTTCTTATTGGCCGAGGTGGCGCTTGAGAAACCTGAGGGACAGAAAAGGCGCCCTTTACCCAGGCCGATATGCTGTAGAGTATTGCAGCGACTGAAAAGAGCTCTTTCCAGCAGTCGGGATTGAGTTTGAGCAGCAGCCCTAAAATTGGACCAATAATCATCCCCGAGGCATGGGAGATGCTGAGGGCTTGTGAAAAGACCTTTTCTCGAGAATCCTTTGCAAGATTAAGTTTTACTATCTCCATCTGTGCAGGGTTTGCCGCTCGCCAAAAAAGCACAAAGCAGCACTCTGCCAAAATAAAGTACCAAATGCTTTCGGCCCAGGGAGCAAAAAGAAAGAAGACGGTGGCAAGGGAAGTTGCTGTAACAAGGCTAAAGCGAAGCAGCTCTGGTCTGTAATAGAGCATTGAGCCCCAGTAGAAGGCCAAAACGGCAAGCAAGGGACGCAATGTTGTGAGGATAGAAATCTGCCAGAGCGATGCGCCAAAGCGCGCGCTTAGCATGACATCCAGCATCAGATTAAGCGCAACAAAGGGCTCCTGAAGCAAATTGGAAGCAAAAAGCAGTCGTTTAGTCTCTTGATGCTTATTTGCCATTTATTTTTTTAACCGTTTGGTTTGCGTGCGGCGGTTGTAGATAGCATAGCAGATCCACGCTACAATCGCTGCCAGTACAACTACGATCACTTTAGATGCTCGCCAAAATGGCAGCTCCGGCTGTGGAGGCGCACCCCAGCGGCTACCAGGAGGCCAGAATGTAAGAGCAGGAGATCCCTGAAGGTTCTTTTGCGGCACGGCGCCAAAGAAGCGGCTGTCATTGCTCATTGCGTGGTTGTCGCCAAGAAGGAGGTAGTGGCCGTTTGGAATGGTCAATCCATAGGTCTTGATTTCATCGATGGAAGGTGCTCCTTTATCCACAAAAGGGACATACGAGCCTCGCTTTGCCTTTTCATCATCTACAAATGTACTAAGTATAGGGTCATCTTTTTGAAAGAGGATTTTGCCCATAGTATAGAGTGCACCATCTCGAAAATAGGTATAGCGAGAAGGAAAGTAGTTATGCTTTTTCGCGCTGTTGGTAGAGCTTGAAAGGTCAATACCTGAGTTGTAAAGCGCTTTAAGCATCTTTATTGATGTGGGGTAGATCGGATGCGATGCTGGCAACAGGTGGAGGATAGCACCCCAGCCTATTTCGTAGGCGTTGCCATCGTAAAATTCGTAGCAGCCATCGGGGATTTTACGATCAAGAAACACTCCGCGCCCTTTTAAGTCAGGGCCTTCTGGAGTATAGCGGAAGGCAGTGCCGTTTCGTACATAAAAGCGGGCGGTGTAGAGCGAGCTTTTGAGTATTTGGCAGTGTGCATCATCAAGCGGTATGCGGCTATGTTCGGTAATGAGCAAGTTTTGGGTGGAAAGTGTTGGGAGGCGCGGGGTGTGCTTAAGCTCAAGATACAAAAGAGCATCATCTCTTGGATTTTCCACATCTTTAGGTTCAAGTAAGCGGCTGATGGCAAAGTTGTCTATGCCCCAATCGCGGCCAAAACTTTGTGTTGGGCCAATTGGTTTACCATGAAGCGTGCCGGCATACGATACGGATATTTCAGCTACAGGAATGTTCATATGTTCGATGATGTAGCTATCTTTTTCTTGTTCTACTTTGCCTTCAAAGCTGATGAATGGGATATATTCATAAGGAAGCTCTAGAAGGTCATTAAGGGGTTTACCCTCTTTGTCGATGCCATAAATTTTGCCGCCATAAAAGTAGATCGTGTCGCCATCTTTTGCCACGCAGCGCTTTACATAGCGTCGCTTGCCAGGAAAGAGGCCAAAGTAGACTGTGTCCACATCAGGAAGATCAAGGCCATCGCCTGTAAGTACTACAATAGAGCCGCGCTTCACATACTGTGGTTCAAAGTAGAAGTGGCTAGTTTCAAAAGGTTTGTTTATGCAGAAGGTGTCTTTAAACACGAGCACTCGGTCGCTTTCTCTAAATGTTGGCCTCATAGAGCCTGTGGGGATTTCATACAGCTCAAACCACATCTGGCGCACAAGCGCTGCGATAATAAGAGCAAAGAGAATGGCAAGAGTAAATTCGCGAATCTGTTCAAAGAGCGTTTTACGGCCATGTTCGAGCAAAAATTGCTGCACGTTGTAGGCGTCGATTCGAGCGCTTTCTACATCCTTCTTTTGTATGGAGCTATCGAGATTGTCGATAAGTGTACCCAGTTGAGCCAATAGCTCTGACGAAAGGCGTTTAGAAAGTGTTTTGTAGCGTATAACAGCATCGTCGAGGATTTTGCGGCATTTGCGAAGGGAATATAGTCTAGTCATACATTAATCTCTTTAAAAGAAGAGAGTATACACAAGGGGGCGATTTTTTACCACAGGGGGAATTGTTCGCCTTTTGTTCGCTTTTTTGCTTAGAAAAGAGTGGAATTGTGGAACTTATGTTAATGAAAGAATGATTGTTGTTGACAAGTTGTGCAGCAATAGAGAATATGTGGGAACTTCAAGATTTGTAAGTCATTGATTATAAGTTACTTGAGCTTTTGTCTTCGAGGGGTATTTCTGTATTGTGGAAGCTTTCATCTTCCTGTTCATAACTGTGCATAACCCTGCATTACGAGAGCCTCCTGCCCAATTCTAGGGCCGAAATTTTGGCTTTTTCTCATCGATCCCAGGGGGGCTTTGGCGCGGTCAAATGGTCACAAATGTACGCAATGAGACACTAGCTAATATTGCACACATGGGTGCCAAGGCCAGCATTTCGTAAGAGTGCGCTGAAGCTTGTGGGAGACATGTTGCCAGCGCTAAATTTGATTTGTGGGCAGAGATCCTGCATCTCAGTGAGTATACGTTCGCCATACTTTGCTGCAAATTCACGGTATTGGCTACGTGTGATTCTACGGTTGGGATCGCTAAACTTTTCTATTTCGTTGGCAAAATTTGTATCTCTCTCTTTCAAGTTTGCTACTGCCGCACGAAAAACTCCAAATTGCAGATTGCTACTTACGAGTTGGCTACAAAATACTTTTTGTTTTTTCGGACTTTTGTCTGCTTTACTCACTCTTTCGAATTCATTGTATCGATCAAGCATCACATGTGTGATTTTTTGCGCACTTGCATTGCGGCCAAGCCCTTTTCTAAATAGCGTCCTAACTGCCTTCACCTTGCTGTATGGAGCTGCATTTTTTGTACCTTCCTTTGCCTTTTCAGATGTGACTGAGGGTTTGGCAGCTGTCATCATTTTCATCGCCTTGCAGGCAGCATCGTTAATTTCCGCATGAGTTGCGTTTAAATTTGGTCTAAAGACTTCATGGGTAACGCCTGACCTCGGACCAAAACCCTTATGCTCAAAATAGTCAATAGTGCGCGCCCCTTTGGTAACCGATTCCGAAATCACTATTTCGCCCTTTTCTTCGTTTACGTGGGTTACAAGAATTATATGATTAACCTGAGTGTCTTTTTCTTGAATTTTTAGTTTGTCGGTTTGATAGAGACTTCTAAAAGTCTTCTGAAACCAGTGATTGATTTTGTCTATACTATCACGACTTTTTGATGTTTCAACGCGCACCACAATAATATCCCCTGGTTTCAGGAGCTTCGCAATGGCCTTCCTTTCTTCCGTATTCTTCTTGGCGCTTTGGTATGAAAAATCTTGTTCTGGCTTAAGAGGGGAGGCTTTGGGCATCTTCCCGCCTTTATGCTGAGTATTAGGCTGGTAAAGCGGGTTTTCGTTTAGGAGTTTTTTGGACTTTTTTTGAGCCGCTACATCGCTAATGTGCTGGTCTTCAGGTATTTGCGATTTTTCATTAATCTTCATGGCGTACCTCCTAAGGGCATCTACCACTATTAAACTACATAAAATGATAATCTATCAATAAAATAGTTTAATTAAAGTGTGTGGGTGGGGTTACCCAGTGACAGAGGATGCTCTGTATTGTGGAAGCTTTCATCTTCCTGTTCATAACTGTGCATACCTATTGGCGATGAGAGCTTCTTGCCTGAATCTAGGGCCGAAATTTTGGCTTTTCCAAGGGCTCCCGCTACTTCAATCCAGTAGGGTAAATAGGTCAACGCGCCGCTCTGAACGTAGTAGACATCGATTGGTTTATTGGAAAGCTCGCTTTCATCATCGGGCCACTTTACCTTATAGGCATTAACGGGCACATTCAGCTGTTTGCCCTCAAAGATGATCTTGGGCAGCCATAAATGGCGCATATCCTTTTCACCTGCGAGCGGCTCTGCTCCAATGTATTTTCTGTTGTGTGGCTCTATTGGTTCAGGAGTAAGTTTTAACAGGGTAGGCAAAAACTGAAAGGCAGGGTTTGCATTCAAATAGCCGCGATCATCCACAGAAAAGATTGATTCTACCCGTCCAGAGTCTATGTTGATTTGGCTTATAGTCCATGAGGTGTGGCCTGGAGCCTGTTTTGTAAGCCACTCTTGCCAGTTTGCGGTTACTGCCGTTTGCGGCGCGCTTACTTCTTCTACCACCAACTTGGGAGCCTTCTGCTCGCGTATACGCAAAAGCACAAGCGAGTTTTTGTACTGATAGACGATAAAATCGCCCGTTTCAGCACTTTTTATCGCTTCCTTTAGGTCAAAAGCAATAAGCTGAATAGGTAAAAGCAGCAAGCAGAATAAGTTACGCATGGGTGAAAGTATAGTGATCCACCCATTTTTTATAGATGTTTTTTTTCGTTTTTGCGCTCTCTGCGGTTATTTTTTTGTCGATTTGTGGTATGGTTGCAAGCATGAAAGGTCCACTCAAACTTCCACCTTCTAAGTCTCACACTCTGCGCGCTATACTCTTTGCATCCCTTGCAAGGGGTAGATCCACTATAGAAAATATCCTTCAATCACCCGATACCGATGCCATGATAGCAGCCTGCAGATCACTTGGTGCAACGATAGTTGTGCAAGGCACAACAGCTGAAATTGTTGGACGAATCAATCCGCCCCCTGAAGTCACGGTAGATGCTGGAAACTCCGGCATAGTCCTCCGTTTTATGGCGGCGGCGTTTGCACTCACGGATTCTCAAGTGACCATTGTGGGTGATGGCTCTAAACGCTCCTGCAAGGCGCTCTTGGATGCACTTCAACAAATGGGCGCACGCTCTACTGGCGACTATGCTCCAATATGTGTGCAAGGACCGATTGTTCCTTGCGATGTAGTTATAGATGGAGAAGATTCCCAGCCTGTATCAAGCATTATGATTGCAGCGGCTTGTCTTAAAGGGACTACAAACATCACAGTAAAGAACCTTGGCGAACGACCATGGCTTAACCTTACGCTCGACTGGCTCAAGAAGCTTGGCGTGAAATATCATGAAAATGATCAAAACTGCTACAGTGTTGAGGGTCAAGGATATATTGCGCCGTTTCATTATAGAGTGCCTGCAGATTTGAGCTCTCTTGCCTTCCCTGTAGTGCTGGCACTTTTGACTGAATCTGATATCACCATAGAAGATATTGATCTCAATGACGCACAAGGTGATAAAATAATTTTGGATATTTTGGGACAAATGGGCGCCAAATTTATCTATGAGGACTCTATTTTGCATATCAGGGGTCCACAAAAATTACATGGATGTGCTATCGATGTAAATGACTGCATAGATGCCTTGCCGATCCTCGCCGTGGTTGGCTGCTTTGCTGAGGGTAGCACACACCTCTACAATGGTATGGTTGCGCGAAAAAAAGAGAGCGACCGCATCATGGCGATGAAGCTAGAACTTACAAAAATGGGTGCAAAAATTATTGAGCATGCAGATGGCTTAACAATAGAGCAGTCAGAGCTTCGTGCGGCTTCAGTTTTTGCCCACAAAGATCATAGGGTTGCCTTAGCGCTTGCTGTGGCGGGGTATGCCTCAGTGGGTAGGCATACAATTACGGGCGCCGAATGTGTCGAAAAAACCTACAAGAATTTTTTTCTTGATGTTGAAAGGTTAAAAGAGAATTATGCTCAAACTTATTCTTGCGGGCTTTAAAGGGGTTGGTAAAACAACAACGGGGCGTATTTTAGCAGAACGACTCAAGCTTCCATTTTTTGATACTGACGAACTTCTCTCTGCACGTTACAAAAAATCCATTCGAGAACTGCATGCCGAGCTTGCTGAAGAGAGCTTTAGGGAAGAAGAAGCAAAAGTTCTCGCAGAGCTTAAAAACCAAAACAAAAGCATTATCGCCCTTGGTGGCGGTACCCTTATGAGCCCAAAAGCACAAGAAATCGCACCCGAGATAGGTGCTATGGTCTATCTCCATTCTTCTCTCGATAGACTTTTAGCGCGTGTTGAGCCAACAAGTTTTCTTGATCCAAATGATCTTCATGGCTCTTTTAGAAAGCTCTATGAAAAACGCCATCCGCTCTTTTGTAAACTCTGTACCTATCGTATTGATATCGACACCATGACGCCCGAAGAGGTCGCCTACACTATTTTGGATTTCTATGGCTAGCATACTTGCTTGGTTGTTACTGACAATCCCTCTTGAACAGCAGCGCGATTTTGAGCGGCGACAAATCGAAGAGGCCCAAAGAGATGCAGATCGCTGCTTTTCAAAAGACTGGATCAGCTATCGTAAAGCAATGCTGCGCAAGCACTATGCCGAAAAGCGCCTACAAGAAATCGACGAAGAACTTGCGAAAACAAAAAAATGAAAATTTCAGCCCTTCTTACCGATTTTTACCAACTTACCATGGCGCAAGGCTACTGGAAAGAGGGGATAGATAATCGAAAAGCCTCGTTTCATCTTTTTTACCGCACCGCACCCTTTGGAGGGGATTGTGCCGTGGCATGCGGCTTGGAGCTTGTTGTAGATTTTATAAAAAATTTCTCTTTTGAAGATTCTGATATTGACTACCTCGCATCTTTGAACATCTTTGAAAAACCTTTTCTAGAGATGCTACGCGGCCTAAAGCTTACTGTAGATGTAGATGCAGTAGAAGAGGGCACACTTGTATATCCTTACGAGCCGCTCGTGCGTGTTGAAGGACCTATTTTGCAATGCCAGCTTTTAGAGAGTGTGCTTTTAAATGTTGTGAACTTTTCTACACTTATTGCAACAAAGGCAGCCCGCGTCTCGGAAGCGGCAGAGGGTGATCCTGTAATGGAGTTTGGTCTTCGCCGTGCGCAAGGAATAGATGGTGCACTTACCGCAAGCCGCGCAGCCTTTATTGGCGGCTGCAGCTCTACCTCTAATGTGCTTGCTGGTAAAACCTTTGGCATACCTGTGCAGGGGACTCATGCTCATAGTTGGGTGATGGCCTTTGATGATGAAGAGGAGGCTTTTAGAGCCTATGTTAAGGTCTATCCAAAAGGGGGAGTTCTCCTTGTTGATACCTATGACACTATAGAAGGTGTAAAAAAAGCCATAAAAGTAGGCAATTTTAGCGCCATAAGGCTTGATTCTGGTGATCTTGCCGAATTAAGTAAGGAAGCAAGAAAGCTCCTCGATGCTGCCGGACTTGAGCATGTAAAAATTGTGGCAAGTAATGAACTTGATGAAGATGCCATAAGAGAGCTCAAAAAAAAGGGAGCCAAAATCTCACTCTGGGGCGTTGGCACAAATCTTGTGACTGGTAAAGGCGCTGGAGCTCTGAATGGTGTTTATAAGTTATCGGCCATACAGAATAGCTCAGGGGAATGGAAGAGCCGCATGAAGTTTGGCAAAGGTTCAAACCCTGGTAGACTTCAGGTGCGCCGTTTAGCCGATCGCGACATTATGTATGATATTGACCTTGGTGTAGATGTTCCGGGAGTTGACCTTTTAGTTCCTATTTTTCGTGAAGGCAAGCTTGTTTACACATTGCCAAAGCTTCTAGAGATTAAGAAAAAAGTAAAAAAGCTGGCTGGGAGAGCTGTAGAAATGGAAGAGAGACTGTTAGCCGTTAAGCAGAAGTTACAGCATGGGTAAAAAGGCGCTTGTTGTCGTTGATGTTCAAAATGATTTTTTGCCCGGAGGTGCTCTTGGGGTGGCCCATGGCGATGAAATCATCCCGCTTATTAATCAGCTAGTGAAGCTGCCGTTTGATGTGATTGTGGCGACAAAAGATTTTC
>JAFEGT010000011.1:2594-12316 GCA_018239765.1 Verrucomicrobiota bacterium | reverse complement strand
CTATCATGGTGATTGGACCATAACACAGCCCTTCAGGCTGTTGAAAGCAAAACATTTATCGTAGCTTAACGCATATGGGCAGGGGCCCCATGGTCATTTTTTCTATGCTTTCCGAGGCCTCTCGTTTTTCAAGAGGCTCTATTAATTGACATAAAGGGCTTCAGAAAATAGACTCGTTCTAAAGCTTTTGCTAAAGCTCTTAATTACGCTATTTTTGAGGATACTATTATGACTCCTATTAGAGATGATATTAGACAATTAGCTCGCTGTGACAATATTCCTGGTCAAGATAGTATAGTTGAAAAGTTAGAGAAGAAGATCATCTTGATCGATTATCGAATCAGAGATATCTGGGCAGCTCACAATGAAAATGTTGAGCGTATGCAGTATGGGGTAGAAGATGCTGTTTGGAAAAAATCTGAATGGATAACCTGGCTTAAGGCGCTAAAAACATCTTGGTCTGAAAATGTCCGTAAACCCCAAAGCTCTCTTAAATTGGATCTTTCTGACTATATTACGGTAGCTGATCTTAAAAAAGATGAAAAAGAGTATCTATCATTTTTGAAGTGGAGATGCTCAAAAATCGAGCCAGAGGGGCGTTTAGGGCAGAAACTGGTTGAAATCATTATCCAGAGAAAAGCAAAAACAACAGAAACCGCGGCAAAAGCCCGAAACACTGCATTGGAGCGAAAGGCTAAGCGTGAGATTGAAACTGCAGAGCGAAATGAGGTGATGAGTCAGGTATATGAGCAAGAGAAAAGTAAGAAGTTGAAATATGACACAGAACTTGCTCAGCTGATTTCGTGTGGGCTGTCAAAGCAACAGGCTGAGTTTTGTCTCAAACATAAAAGTACTAAGTGAAGCGAAGGTAATAGTTAGCGTGCTTTTCGTGACTTTAGTATGATCCCTTTGCCATTCTCAATGTCATCTCTTCTAGATTCTTTAGCCGGGTTTGTGGTTATAGATGCTTTTGAGCGAACAGCCACGTTACAGGAGCTTTTAAGGAGACCTTTAAACACGATTCCAGACAATGTACATCGTGCTCGTCCTGAAGAGTATGTACGGGATATTGTGCGGTTTACGCTGCATGTTGGAAAGCGCTCTTTTTTCTGTGGAAAGCAGGAGGAACCTCTTGCTCTTCAGCAAATTGACAATGCAATGCTTGGCCTCATAAACGAACTAGATAGTTGCCCTTTAGCACAAACGACAGCTGGCGTACATACTATCAGATATCTCCTACAAGATCTTTTGAAGGCTGATCTCTTTGTTTTGGATCCCAATTTTCCGACACGGTATACCCATGAGACGTACGTGCCTAAAGGAGAGCTTCCCTTTCCTCTTAAAGAATCAGAGGAGAATGGTAAAGAATCCTGCTTTTCTGTTTCGCGGGATAGTTCGACACTTATCATCTCGGCAGTACAGTACTTTAAAATAGCAAAGGCGCTAAATCCCACCAAAGTCACTGGCTACGATGCACTCAAGATAGTTGTGCGAGTGGATTTAACCAACGCCACACAAGAGAGTGTCGTCGGCTGTTTTGATTCTGCCCTTTGCCACCTTCGCTTTCACGGCTTTTGTAAAACGCTAGATGCTTTAGCTGCTACTGAAGGTCGTGAGTAGATTGATAAAAATCTTCATCGGCTGATTTAAATTGTCTATTGAGCTCAAGCCAGGGCCCGAGATTCTGTATGGGCTTTTGATCAAAAATAAAATCTACGAGCTCACTGATGTTTTGTGGTTTGATCAGCTTTTTTGCCAGAAAAGCAACCTGTTCATGGCTCGACATGGAAGGTTCAAATGTTGCAGAGTTTGTGCATATGGCAATGATGAGCATGAATTTAAGATCTGATTTAGTATCAAAAAGTATTTCATCAGTCGGCAGTCGGTTACCTTTAAGAGGTGTTCTTTCACCTACAGCTACTTCAACAGCATAGCGACATGTTGCGCCCCAGAATGTGGCGGGTGCGTTACATATTTCGAGCGTAGAGAGGAATGATTTCGTGATTATCGAGGATGGAAAGAGAAAATCTTCAATTTTCATTGCCCACAATTTACTCACAGGGTCTCTCCACCAGTTTTGCTGCAAGAGAAGAGCGGAATCTGTTTGCCTCATTTTGCGTGTAATCAAAACAAGTCGCGTAAAGGGGCACGGGTTGGTTACTTCTATTTGATCATGACCACATCTGATCTTGAGAGGTTTTATGCCCCAATCTATTTCTTTGCTAAATGAAAGGAAGGCAACATACATTGGTGCGAGCATGCCTATTTCATCATTGCTACAGATGATTTTGATGGTCTCTTGGATAAATGGGCTTTCCTGTCGCTTTTCAAGATCCACGTGCACGTAAAAGAGGAGTTTCCACATCTTCCTACGAATATCGAGATCTGTTGTTGCAGACTCAATATGCGACTTGACCTCGTAAAAATCCTGCGTTGTAAAGTCGCTGTAGCGACCCTTTCGTAGAGCTGCCGCGTAGTAGAGAACAAGATCTCCTTTACCAGGAAGTGGGTAGCTTGCATCAAAATCAAGCCCTGCTGCTGTGCAGTAGTTGTGGGCATCGGTTGTAAATTGGGTGTCAAAAGGCCATGATTCTTGATCTAGGTATTCATGTAGCTGTTCAGGTGGATATTTAAAGAGAAAGTAATGGAGTAGATAGTCAGAAAGAGAGATGTTTTCCCGTAAATAGGTTGCCACGCGCGAAACGAAGGGTGAGTAGCATTTGCCGGTAAGTGTAACTTTTGGCCACAAAAGAAGAGCCTGGATCAGTTTTGGTTTATCAAGTAATCTAAAGGCAGTGTTTAGCTCTTCATTGCTTGAAGATGGGCGGCAGAGTATTGAGCAGCCTCGTATAAAGGCAGGGTCTTTAACGAAACATTCCCATCCTTCCTGCTGATTTTGGTATGAGCTTTGCGATGAGGAAAGTATAGCGCTACAGGTCATGTCTAATAATCGTTTAAAATGGTTTCAATTACATCTGCTTTGTTACTGATGGTTTCTTGAAAGCCGATGCTATGTAGTTCAAACCCGAGATTTTGGTAGGTGTTGCGAATCTGTTCACCTATCGCTATAGACTGCTCGTATTCTTCATGCCGCACTGGATTGCTCAGTGTGCCATTGTAGTGCGCTTCTGGCACAATCTCACAAAAAATGACCTTCTTTGAATAGTTTGGTAATGACTCGCTAACGATTTGTTTAAAAAACTCACGTTCTTCGGTCGAAAAAAAACCATCAGGATAGAAGATGCTGCTGTAGACGTATGTGTCAAATATGGCTCTATCGAAAATAATAAGATTATCGCGAGGCGGATGCTCACTACACTCATGAATGGCCTTTTCGTAGGCGTCAATTTGTGCTGCGAAAATTTTATGCTGCAGATTTTCGATCTGCATGGGATGGTGAGGTGTGTTCTCTGGGAGCTTTTGGTATTCTTGAGCTAGTACAGCGGTGGCTGTTTCGTCTACCACATAATAACCGCGCGCTTTTAGTTCGTTAATTGTACTTGTCTTTCCTGAGAGTGTATGACCTGTTATAATAACTTTAATCAGTTCAGCTGAATAGAGGGATAGAGTTGAAAGGCAGAGAAGGAGTGTAAGAATATACATAATCGGCACTACGAGAAAATTTGACCGAATACGTTATACAATATCGCCTAATTCGGCAATCTCTTATTTTATACAACTAGCACGTTCGAGATGGATTTATAGTTATGAATTGGTAGCTATTACGTATTTTGAATGAGGTAGCCGCTGTCGAGGGTGTAGATGACGTCGGAGCGTTTTGCAAGTTCGTAGCTGTGGGTCACAGCGATAAGGGCTTTACCTTCCTGTTTTACCCAAGAAAAGAGCAGGTCTTGGATTTCAGCAGCGGTTTGATGGTCGAGGTTACCAGTAGGCTCATCTGCAAGGATAATGTCGGGGTTGGTGATAAAGGCGCGGCCAATGCCAAGGCGCTGCTTTTCGCCGCCAGAGAGCTTAAGGGCAGATAAAAACCTGCGCTCATAAAGCCCGAGGCGGTTAAGAAGGTCTACAGCAAGCTCATAATTGGCGGAGCCTTTTTTAATGTCTTGTCGGGCGATAGCAAGCGGCATGAGTATATTTTCAAGCACTGTTGCATCATCTAAAAGATGAAATGCCTGAAAAACAAAGCCAAGATGCTTATTGCGAAAGTGGTTTCTGTTTGATGGATCAACAGTTTTACCAAGGAGACTGAGCGAGCCCTCTGTTGGCTCATCAAGGGTGCCGAGAATATGGAGTAGGGTAGTTTTGCCCTCTCCCGATTTACCCACAATAGCCACACTTTGTCCGCGATGTACTTCAAGAGAGATGCCTTTTAAAAGCTCTAGCGGGGCTGGGTGTTCAAACCGTTTGGTGATGTTATCTGCCTGGAGGATCGTGTTACTCATTACGTAGTGCCTCCGAGGTATTAATGCGGCTTGCCTGTATTGCAGGAACCATGCCAGCTAGGCATGAGGCAACACCTGCAATGCAGATGACAAAGAAGAGGCTTGAGAGGCTCACTTCGTTTGGAAGGCTGTTGGCATAGAACGTAGAGCTCAGCACCTCAAAGCCCTGAAGTCTTCCCAAAAACGACAGTATGGTGTGAAGGTTCTTAAGGGTAAGAACGGCGAGTATTGCTCCCAAAATACTGCCTACGGCACCTAAAAGAAAACCACACAGGCCAAAGATGCAGGCGATACTGCTTTTGGAGGCTCCGAGAGCTCGTAGGACTGCAATTTCTTTACGCTTGTCATGCACTAAGATGATAAGCATGGAGATGATGTTGGAGCATGCTACGATGGTGATGATGATTGAAATCAGCGAAAAGAGGTTTTTATCGCTCTTCATCTGCTGAAAAATGTCTTTGGTAAAGTCAAACTCGTCGTAGGTCTGTATTGTCCAGTAGCGCGATAGATTATCCTTTTCAAGCTGGCTCTGTATGGCCTCTTTTACAGCATGAGCCTGCTTGATATCTGCAACATCAACAGCAATGCCGGTAGGAAGATTTGCCCCTTCAGAGAAGTTTGCTGAGAGCACCTGGTCAAGGAGGTTTGTGTGGATAAGCGCCACTTTACCACCAACAGGTAGAATGCCAGGATCGTAAAATCCTGCCACTTTAATTTTGGAGCGCAATTCTTGTGCCGCAGTCGCTCCAAAGCCATGGTAGGTAATAAAGCCTTCATCTCCAACCTCAATTCCTGCATCCTGAAATGCTTTTGGAAGGACTATGCCATTCTTGGGTAGGTCGATATTCTGTTTAAGGCGGCGGCTTGCATCTTCAAAACCGGTAAGAAATATGGTAGAGCGCACTTCCTGTTCAGAAATGTCTCGTATAAGGCGCACTGTGAGATTTGCTTGAGCGGTCTCAAAGATGTGTCCAGAAGGGCCAACTGCCTTCATAGTGGCTTTAACGATATCTACAGGCTCTTTTTTGGGGAAGTTGCGTGGCAGGCCTGGGTCGTTTGCAGGATCGTATGGGTCACTTTCTAGGCTTGCAAGCTTTTCTCGGAGGCTTTTGTGGGCGTAGTTTGAATGGCTTGCGTAGGCGTCGATCTGGTAGTAGTAACTTTTGTAGTAGTCTTGGGTGGGGGTAAGGCGTATGGGGCTTGTGAGGGCCACCATTTTTTCTGTCCAGCTACGTTCTATACCTTCTTGAGCAGAAAAAAAGACAATGCTCAACCACACTACAGTGGCAATTACAAAAATTGATATAAGGCTGATTATAGAGACAGAAAGCTGTCGCACTCGAGGAATAAGGTACTTTCGTGCGACAGAAAATTCAAACATTAAAGAAACCTACTTAGTTTCTTTAAACTCGCAGTGCTCACGAATGGTAGGATCAAATTTGCGTAGCGTGATGCGATCTGGAGTTTTGGTTTTGTTTTTTGTTGAAAAGTAAAAAAAGTCGCTTTTAGAGCTCTTGAGCTTAATTTTTTCGCGTTTGCTGGCCATGGGTTTTCTCCGTAAATAAAGCAAAAATCATATCGCAAAGGTCACTATTTTTCCAGAGAAAAATGCATATCAGCTATTAAAAAAATAATTGATATTTAAATCGTGTTGTATCACAATGAAGACAGGGTAAAAGGAGGTAGTTATGTTTAAGCATGCATGTGTTCTGTGCAAAATTGTATTAGCACTTGTTGTTATTGGTGCCCTGAACTGGGGTATGATTGGCATTTTTGGCATAAATGTTGTCCAAGCAATATTTGGCATGGGTGTCGTATCAAATATTATATATGGCCTTGTTGGACTATCTGGACTTGCCCTCTTGGTCCATTTTTTCAAAGGATGCAAGTCGTGCGATAAAGATCAATCGTGCAGTAAAGATTAATCTTGATCTGACACAAGGGCAGCAATAAGCAGGCCTGTTATTAAAATGGTTTCGAGAAACATCACCAGCACCAGAAGTGGGCTGTGTGGATAGGCTGTATGGTATGTGCCATATCCAAGAGTTGTGGCTGTTATCGTAACACCTGAGATCAACAGGCTTGCAACCGTTGTTCCATGAAAGCCAAACCGAATAGCCACCCAGATGCTAAAGGGGATGAACAGGTAGACGACAGGGTATTGATTTACCAAAATAAAAAGAATGCTTATCACAATAAAGAGCGCTGCTAGTCCGCAAAGTTCTTCTTTATAGTCCTCAAAGCGTAAGATCAGTTTTTTAAGTGACCAAACAAGCAAGAGCGGTGTGAAAATAAGTACGCCCATGCAGTCCCCAATCCAAAATGTAAACCAGCTATAGCCGATTTGTGAGGCTTGTATTGAGCCATTGGCAAGAAGCGTCAGCATGCCAACAGTCGGCGCAATAAGGCACGTGACAAAGCCTCCAGCAAGCAGAAATACCATTACATCTCGTAAGGTTTTAAAGTAGCTTTTTGTGCTGTAGCGACGCATAAAATGGTTGCCCACGAGCGCTTGAGCAAGTGAGCCTAGCGAAATGGAAGTAGCTGCAGCTAAGGGGCCAAAAATGGCGCCATCGCCTGCTAAAATGTGGATGGCGTTGTAACAGAAGTTGCCAAAAAAGACTCCTGGCCATGCCTGATAGCCAAAAAGTAAAAGTGCGGCAAGTGAAAAGCCTGTGGCTGGCCATACGGCAGAAAAATGGAGCGGCAATGTTTGAATGCCGAGAAGTCTTCCAGCTTCACAGTTTGCGTAAACGATAATTGCGAGCAGTATGTTCAGCAGCCAGCGAAAGTTTGTTGTTTGCATTTTTACCCTATAAGGCAAGGTTTACCTCAAAAAACCCTATATCACGGTTTGCACGATTTATTTCCATAAAAATGGGTACCGTCTTGCAATTTCCCATGCCCCTGCCCGTGCCCTTGCCCTTGCCCATGCCCTTGCCCATGCCCCTGCCCGTGCCCTTGCCCGAAATATTTTAATTATAATTCGACTAGAGTCCCTTTAGGGGGGTTAAATGTCGCCCTCGAGAGGGCTCTAGCGGAATAACTGAAATTAACGGGCAAGGGCAAGGGCAGGGGCAGGGGCAGGGGCACAAGTTTACTATATGGAATCTGAGAGGATGGCTTCGCGGATGGAGGCCATTTTGTGTACCATAAAGTACAGGTTGTGGATCGTGGCAAGCTGCAGGGCTACAAGCTCTTTTGCTTTAAAGAGGTGATGCAGATAGGCGCGGCTAAATTTTTGACAGGTGTAGCATTGGCAGTCGTTGCTGATGGGCCCGTAGTTTGTTTTGTTTTCGCCTTTGGTAAGGTTTACTTGGCCCTGATGGGAGAGGGCAACACCATGACGGGCGAGCTTTGTAGGGTAGGAGCTGTCAAAGGTGTCAATACCGTGCGGAACAGAGGCTTCCAATGAGGCTAGGTCTCCAATCCCTAAAAGGTGACGTGGAAATGGGTCTGGAAGGTGCGGCACGGTGTTTGCCAAAAGCTCTAGTATGTCGGCTTTATTTTTACCAAGGCTTCCGCCAATAGAAAAGCCATCAAAGCCAAGCTCGCGAAGGATCTCGCAGCTTTTTTTACGTAGGTCCCAGTTGAGTCCACCATGGATCACTGCAAACATGGCTTGGTTTTGCCGCATGCTCAGGTGTGTGTCAACCGATCGCTTCTGCCAGCGGTGGGTGCGTTCAAATGAGCGTAAAAGCGCCTCTGGACTTATGTGATAGGGTGGCAGTTCGTCAAAGGGGATGATAATATCTGCTCCCAGATCTTTCTGGGCATGAACAGAGCTTTCTGGCGTGAGGAGAACCTTGCTGCCGTCGATATAGGAGCGAAAGAGCACTCCCTCTTCGTCGATTTTAATAACTGAGTTGCCATGCTTCTTTGTGCCGCGGCTTTTTAGCTCGTCTGCTACTGACCCATAGGCAAGGCTAAAAACCTGAAAACCTCCCGAGTCCGTGATGATAGGCATAGAACGGTTGATAAATTTGTGAAGGCCACCTGCCTCTTTTACTACTTTGGTGCCTGGCTGCAGGACAAGGTGGTAGGTATTGCAGAACATAAGCTGCAGGCCGATATCATGTACGGCGGCATTATCAAGAGCTTTGAGGGTGCCATTGGTGCCAACTGCAACAAAGTTTGGCGTGTCGATTACGCCATGAGGCGTGTGGATGCGTCCAACTCGTGCGCGAGATTTTTTGGAGGTGTGGAGCAGCTCAAATCGAAACGGGTTCATGTTTCCTCATGCTTAAAACTATAGAAACGGCAAGCTTTACAAGGTAGCTTACAATAAAGACTGCTGCAAGATCGCTCACAAGTCCCCATAGACCAAAGATCGTAAAGAGAAGGGTGTCTATGGCTTGCGAAACGCTGAGAGAGGCTATGTTGCGAGCTGTAAGCGACAGGTGAGAAAATCGTCTTTTTAAGAAGTTGAAAAACTGAAGGTCTACCCACTGCACAACAAAGAATGTGCCAATCGATGCCGCAACAAGGCGGGGAGTGCTTTGAAGAAGTATGTTATAGGCTGGGTGGGCATAGTCAAGATCGCTCGGCACATACAAAAGCTGCATCCAGGACATCACAACAAAGAATACGAGTAGGAAGAATGAGATCCAGATGGCACGTTTGGCGGCATCTTTGCCATAATATTCCTGCAAAAGGTTAAGGCCAAGGGCGCAGCCAACAGCATAGACATCGCTGCAGGTGACGGTAAAGCCAAAGAGCGTTATCTGCTTAAGCACAAAGAGGTTGGCAAGTACCGATTGCAGGCCAATCCAGCAGGTAAGGCCCTCTTTGTTGAGCTTTAAAAATGGCCAAACAAAGAGTGATGCGAGCGCAAGATGTACTAAAAATATACATTCGTTCATAGTGTGCAACTAGTATATTGATCTATCAAAAAAAAGTCTACATGGACTATAAGAAAGAGATGCACGATCAGTTTTGTAAAGTTGTTTTTGAACATGCGCTTAAGCGTATGTCTGTGGAATTTGCTCTCGATGAGCTTGAAAATGGGCTCATTCGAGATATCGTTGAAGAGTGCTTCTTACTAGAGGGGTTTGACGAACTCGCAAAGGAACGTAAAGCTGAGCTGATCCTTTCGATACTTTTTGGCATCTTTGTTCGTGGCTTTAACTTTGAAGCCTTTTTAAAGGAGGTACCGGAGGATGCTCGAGCTAATTTTCTCTCTACACTTCTCTTTCAGATTTACTACCGAAATTTTAGCCTAAAGTACCTTTCCTCTCCAAAAATCTTGCGATTCTATCTGCTGCAGATGGCCGCTCTTTATGATGACGACGAAGAGTACGTTCAATTTTGTAGAGAGCA
>JAFEGT010000011.1:0-2552 GCA_018239765.1 Verrucomicrobiota bacterium | reverse complement strand
CTCACTCAGCCTAAAGAGCACTATAGAGAGGGGCTTCGCTTAATAACCTTTGCACTGCCTACAAAAGGTAAAGAGCTCTCTCATTATGCGTGGATTCCATCCGTTACAAAGGCAATTCAGAAGCTGTGTGACAAGCTTGGAATCGAAAATACCATCCCCATCTATGTCTACGACCAGTCGGAACCTGAGCTTTTTGCAAAAAATGGTGCCTACATTAAGAGTGTAAGCAAAAATATTGTTCACATAAGCTCCGAAGAGATGCTCAAAAGAGCAAAAGCGCGTGGAGTTGAAGCCTTAATTTCGCCCGGAGGCTATGGCCCAGCTAGAAATGCCCTGTTTCTGCTTTTGGATGCCAACATACTCCACATGGGCGATGATGACGTGCACGTGCCATTTTCAGCGATATCAGCTGATGCACTCTTTGCCTATACTCATAAAGATGAATATTTTACCAAATTTGCCTGGGTGAAAGGCCGAAAAACGGTATGGACAGAAGCCTCATTCAACCTTGAATATATTTTGGAACATACGCGCGATATTTTGCTGCAGCATGCATGGCAAGATGAGCCCTTTAGGCATGGTATGGCAGGTCTTTTAACAAAGCCTAAGATCTGCCTTAATATTCCTTTTGGTCAAGAAGAGGCTCATATGAGAGCTATTAAAGAGTACACCTCAGATCTAGCTGAGCCACTTTTGCACCTATCGGGGGATCGCTTTCCAAAGGTTACAATCCCTACAAATCGCTTTAGCGGCCTAGCAGACTTTTTGCGTGCACAGTATAGGTATGCTATTGGGGCTATGCTGGTGTCAGATCTTATCGATCCGCTCGATCGTTTTGGTAGATGTTCTTTGCCTTGGAATAGAAGAAAAGAGCCTTTCAACAGTTTTGAAGAGGCAATGGAGTATATTGTGGGGGCTGATATGCTGCAGCCGTTCGAAAAGAACATTCTGGCAATGAAAGAAGAGTTTGCCACGTACAATCCAGATAAAAAGTCCACTTTTGCACTCTACCATTTGGGGGTTCTTGAGCATCAAGATGTGGAGGCTATTCTTAAACCCTATAGTCGTTTTCCTAAAGAGAAGGCAGAGCTTAAAGCGCTCTTTCGTGAGCTTGCAGAAGATTTTGCAAGCTTTAAGGCGGTGCTGGCAGGTGAAAAGCCCCAATCGCACTTTTTTATGACACAGTCTTTAGAGCTTTTGGTTAACTCTTTCCGCTCGCACTCGTTCCAAAATGCGGTGAAAGCGAGAGGGGATTAAGAGGTTTTTGCAATACTTATTCCCTGTCCCTACCCTTGCCCCTGCCCTTGCCCTTGCCCTTGCCCGAAATATTGTAATTTTATTTGCTCTAGATTCACTTAGGGGCGTTAAATAACGCCCTCAAGAGGGCTATAGCGGAATAATTTAAATTAGCGGGCAGGGGCAAGGGCGGGGGCAAGGGCGGGGGCAAGGGCAGGGGCAAGGGTAGGGTGTGGTTAACTGAAGGTTAGGGAGTAGGCAGAGATGCCAGGGGGAAAGGTGATTTTGACGGTGTGGGGAACTTCAGGGTTCTGTACGCTTGCAATGTCGTAGGTGCGGTCGCCATCCATAAAAATCGTGGCTCTATATTTACCGTCGAGGGTTACTGTGAGCGGCTCTTTGCTCTCTCCTGAAAGCACAATGTGCACCTTGCTTCCAGTAAAACGCACCTCGAGGCTGCAGTTGCTGCCAGCACTTGTAATGCTCTCTCTACCAACTCTCCAAAGGCCGCTTATCCCCACTGTATCAACTTTAAGCGGTTTTGTATAGCTATAGGCGTGTGCTGAATTGGGTACAAGAGTGATCTCTTCACTATAGTGTGAAGCTCGTTCAGATCCTAAATAGAGCTCTGGGGTTCGCGCGCTTTTCAACAGATCTTCGGTCGCTTTTTCAAGCTCAGGCATATTTAAAAGTCTGCGTATAGCATTTTCAAGCTCAAGGTAGTTACCTTCACCAATATGCTTGAGAACAATGTTGCCCTCCTTATCTATAAGATAGCTTGTGGGCCAGTAGTGGTTGTCATAGGCGCGCCACGTCTTATAGTCATTATCAAGCGCTACGGGATAGAGAATACCAAATCGTTTAATTGCCTTTTCTACATTTTCAAGCGAATGTTCAAAGGCAAATTCTGGCGTGTGGATGCCTGTAACAGTAAAACCTTTATCATTATATTTCTGATACCAGGAGCTGATGTGGGGGAGAGTTCGAATACAGTTTATACAACTATAGTCCCAAAAATCTACTAATACTACTTTTCCACGTAGTTCTTCTATATGGATTGGTTTTGAATTAATCCAATGAGTTATGCCTTGAAAGTCTGGCGCCTTTTCTGCAGTAAGAAGACTCGATAGACAACAAAGAACTGTTATAAAAAAGTTTCTCATAAATATTTCTAATACTAAAAAATGCTATTTTTGAATAGTAAAAGCGCGTATCCTAGTTGGCATGAAGAGAAAATTGCTCTCAGAGTTGTACATTTATCCTGTCAAGTCGTGCAAGGGGATGTCGCTTCGTAGCGTTAATGTAGGGCCTAAGGG
>JAFEGT010000119.1 GCA_018239765.1 Verrucomicrobiota bacterium | reverse complement strand
TTTGTGCCTTTGCCATCTTACAAAAAATTGGCTCCTTCATAGCCTCTTGGCAAAGAAGCGCCAAGTCATATGCTGTTGTAACATGGTTTGGGTGGTGCAGTCCATGCGGGTTTGTAAATGATGTGCTTTTGCAGCCAAGCGAGGCAAGATAGCGGTTAACGTCCTGCACGCATCTGTCGATAGAGCCTCCTCCCATAGCTTCAGCAATAAGGTTTGAGGCATCATCACCGGACGGAATCATCGTTGCTTCAAGTAGGTCATAAAAGCGCATCTCTTCACCAACTTTAAGTCCAATGTGCGACGCATCTCTCTCAAGTATATAAGAAGGTACATTGCCGAAATTGTTTTTACTCTTTTGTGCTTCTGTCAGTGAATTTAGCGTTCCAGATGTACCTACAAGCGTTTTATTAAAAAGTCCCTGATGAAATTTAATGGCATAGAGTGCAAAGGCGATCTTTGTACAGCTTGCTGGATACATCTGTTTGGATGGGTTTTTTGCATAGAGCACCTTGCCAGTTTCACGGTTTACAAGTACCGCACTGGTACATGAAAGCTCACCTACCTGCAAGCCTGCTGTAAGTGAAGTTGTAAACAGTAAAAACAGTAGCGCTAATTTCATATAATTCCTTAAATTTTTAGTACTGCGGAGCCTGTGAGCTTGCCCGTTTTGAGATCTTTAAGAGCCTGATTTGCCTCTTCTAGAGGGTATGTGGTGACGACGGTGTTGATTTTTGCTTGGCTTAAAAGCTGAAAAAACTCTTGAGCGTCTTCGCGGGTGAGGTTGGTGACAGACCGTATAATGCGCTCGCCATATAAAAGGTCGTAGCTAAAAGAGGGGATGTCGCTCATATGTATACCTGCACATACCACAGAGCCGCCCTTTTTAATGACACGTAGTGCTTGGGGTACAAGTTCGCCCGCAGGGGCAAAGATGAGTGCGGCATCAAGTGGTTCTGGAGGCATCTCTGATGAGCCTCCAGCCCATACAGCGCCAAGGCTTTTTGCAAAATTTTGTGTTTCAGTGTCACCGTCGCGGGTAAAGGCGTACACCTCTTTACCTTGAAATGCGGCAACCTGCGTCAAAATATGGGCCGCTGCGCCAAATCCATAAAAGCCAAGTTTCTTTGCATCGCCAGCAAGGCGCAAGGTGCGATAGCCGATAAGCCCTCCGCAAAGGAGCGGTGCTGCATGTATAGATGAGTAATCTTCTGGAATGTGTACGATATAGTCTTTATAGGCGACGCAGTACTCTGCATAGCCGCCATTAATCTGATACCCCATGTAGAGGCCATCATCGCAGAGGTTCTCAGACCCCGCAAGGCAGTAGCTACAGTGTCCACATGACTTTGCAAGCCACGGCACGCCAACACGTTCGTCAGTGCCCATAATAGTGCCCACTACTTGGTGTCCAAGTATAAGAGGCAATTTTGGTTGTTTAAGTTCGTTGTCCAGAATATGCAGGTCAGTTCGGCAGACGGCACATGCCTCTACCTTAATAAGCAGCTGATCTGCATTTGGGGTTGGGATAGCCACTTGCATTAACTCAAGTGGTTTATTGGGTTCTACGAGTACCATTGCGCGCATATTTTTTTCCTACTCGAGTATAAAGGCAGAGGTTTCATCTTGGTGCTTTTTCAGGTAGCTCATAAACGGCGTGCCACCTGTTCCCACCTCTGTGGGGTTTTTTGATGTTGCCTGATGCTGTTTTTGTATATAGGCAGCAGCATAACCAAGATGGGTTAGCCGAAAGCGGTTTATAAGGCTCACACACCTATTATAGAGTTCCTTACATTCGCTATGCTCTTTTACAAACGCACGCACATGGCTATTTTGCTCTACATAGGCTAAAAAGGCCCTATGTTCTTCTGGCATATACTCACGCATCTCCTGCAGGTAGTGGTAGAGCTCATCTTGAGTGTGGGTGATGCCAAGGAGGCCATCAAGTGTAGGAATAATGCTGCTTTGGGCGCCTGTCTCTCCACGATACTGCTTTGGCTTCTCGTCAACACCGCTATAGATAAGTCCCACAGGAAACGCTGGATGATTCTTCCAGCCATGAATATAGGGTCGCACGCGTGTAAAGTAGATGTAGGGATCACATCGCTCAGGCATGCGATCGAGCGTGTCGCACATCGCCTCAAGCGATGTGGCCATTGTGCTTAAGTGCCTGTTGAGTGTAGCTGCATCTTTTGCATCAAGAGCATCAATGCATGCATTGAGGGCATCATGCGCCTTTGCTTCTATCGCCACATGCACAAGAATAAACCACTCTTCATCAATGCCGCCCAAAAAGTTTTGTATGAGAACGATGTTGCCAAGGTCAATAGGACCTTTTGGGTCAAGCCTCTTCCAGTTGGTAAGCGCATATGAAGCATATGAAAGCACCGGAGGACGTCCTGCCATCTTTGCCACTTCCCACCAGGGCTTTGCTAAAACTTCAGGGATCGATTTTGGAGCTGTCTTTTGTCCCCACACATAGGCGTGGCCAAAATAGGAGAGTAGCTGCATGGCTCGCTCAATTTCAGCCTTAGTTTTTAGTGCATCAAAGGGAAATGGGGGAAGCTCTTCTAAAGTCTTTTGAAATTGTGAACCTACAAGAAGTTTTGGGAGGTTTTTTGCAGCAGCTTCCCATGCTGTAAAAACAGGGGGGAGTTCTATAAGTGGGTCAACCTCAGGCAAAAAGCCGCGGACAAGTTTTTTCATCTCTCTCCTTGGGCAAAAAGGGCAATAAGCTCTCTATTTCGCTCGTAGTTTTTTGTTTTTAGCTGGTCAATTTTTTTAAGGATAGTTCTGTAGCTATCTCTGGTTGGGTCGATATTTTTTTGATTTCCTGGGGCGTGATAGATAGCCCAGAGCGAATTTTTATGGCCGCGTCTCCCAATTTTATAGGACCAAAATGAGTAAGAAATCTGTTTTTGATGCAGCATCTTCACGCATGCTTCTAAAGCTGTAAAGCTGCCTCGTGGAGCTACATTAAATTCGCCAAGATAGTGCGAAAATTGCACCTCTTTTTTCATAAGATCTATTTTTTTTAGATGATCAGAAAGCCTTTCAACATGTTCTTCGCTTCCGTCAAAGACATAGTGATGGCTGCTGAGCGCTACATTAAGCCACTTATAGTCTTTAAGCTTAGGAAGTGAGGTAAGACCTTTGTAGCCATCTTGGATAAATATGATATGGCGACTATCTTCCGATCTGATTGCTTTGTAGAGGGTGTCGTAGAGTTTATAGAGCTCGCGCTTTGAGGGTGCATTCATCGGCTCATTTATAAGGTCATAGCCTGCAACGTTGGGGCAATTTTTGTAGCGGCTGGCAATTTCCTTCCAGAGCTTGCAAGTGGTTTCTAGATGTGCTCTTTCTTCAAAAAATTGGCCTTTGTCACTATCGCCAGTGTGCATGCTGTCGCTTTGCCTGCCAGGCACGCCGTGCATGTCTAAAATAATATAGAGCCCATGCTTTTTGGCAAGGTCTACAGCATAGTCAAGCCAGTGAAAAAGTCCCTTGGGTTCATTTGAAAGGTCATATAAAAAGGGCAAGCGTACAGTGTTAAAGCCTGCAGCCTTAATATTGGCAAAGTCTTGATCCTGTATCCATGTGTAGCGAAACTGGGTGCGAATTTCATCCATTTTGTCATAGCCAAAACGTGTTTCAAAAGCTTTCCAGAGCGATACATGGTCTTTAATTGTTGAGGAGTTGACGATAGGAATCATCCACATCTCTTCAGCAAGCCAGCTGCCAATATTTATACCGCGAAAGATAAACGGTTTTGCATGTTCGTCAACAAAGCCTGCATCTTTGCAAGATAGCCATGCGAGTGGCTCTTGAGCCGCAAGAAAGGTTGTGCAAAAGATAAGAAAGGCAACGAGCTTTTTCATGGAAATATGGTAGTAGAAGCCACGATAACTTAAAAGCAGTTTTGTGACCGCCAAGAGCTATCGCAACGATAAGAACGATATAACGATAAAAACGATAAAAAGAGAACGGGTACATCTTTAATATTATCGTTCTTATCGTTTTATCCTTCCTATCGTTGGACTTTTGTGCTGTTT
>JAFEGT010000118.1 GCA_018239765.1 Verrucomicrobiota bacterium | reverse complement strand
CATACCACAATTCAGTGCAACTGCTTACCTCTTACAAATCGCAATATCTGTGTAGAGAGCTTTATAAGGTCAAAAACTCAAGAAAATGAAGAGCTTGTTACAAAGCTACATCAAGAGTGGAAAGAAAAAGAGACCTCAGCAATAGCCGCTGCAACTGAAGAACGCGAGTTATCGGATAGAGAAATAGCTCTGATTAATGCTATTCGCGCCACAACCTTTGAACTTCTGTACGAAGAGCAAGAGGAAATCACAACTGATGACCCTTACCTGCCCTTTTATTCCATTTTTAATGAGTTTGGCACGCGTAACCTCGGCTATGTCGATAAAACACATGCACTCACAGAATCCAAAGCCTTAGCCACACAAAAGCAGCTCGAAGGTGTGCATGACCAATTTCATAAATTTTTGAGCTTTAGAGGAGTTGAATATAACAGCCTTACTGAACGAGAAGCATGGCTTGTAGAACAGGCACAAATGTCAAGCCTTGAAGCTATGATAGCCATTACAACTCAAGGCCCATGCACACTGCATGACGAAAGCGTCCTTCTCATGGGTGCTGTTGCCTCAACGCCAACAGTTCAGTATCTACAGGACCTTGTAGCGGCCAATATTGCTGATCAAAAATGGGCACACTACTCCAATGAATGGGGGCACCGTTTTAGACAAAAATTTGGCTCTCCTATTACAAGCCTCACAAAGTCAGAACAGGAATTTGTTGAACTGATAAGCCCAGTTTTTTATCAGCTTATCTACGATGAGCAGCAGGCTCACGGATTACCATTTGTTTCGATATGCGACCGCACAGGAGAGTGTAACAGAGCCTACTGGATCGAAAAACTGAATGCAGAAGCAAGAGCAAAAAAGGAAAAACCATTTGAAGACTATAGGCACCTTAAAGACTATAGCGACCTTGATGTAGTATCCCTCAACACTGCGCCATATATCCCTAAAGATGGATCGATACGTGATTCAACAGGCATAAGACATGAGACAGGGTCAAAAATTAAAGATTTTTGCCAAAGTGTGCTGATATCGATGCAGCAGTATGCAGAAACCGTAGAAAAAGAGCGTGAAATAGAAAAACTATTCGAAGATCAAACCACATCGCATACAGACCTACTCCACTACATACAAAACCAGTTTTGTCAGTCTCTTGCCACTATCCATTACTTACGCGGCTTAACCCACACACTTTCGAAAAAGCTGAATACATCATATGTTCCGACAAGCCCTCGCCTACTTGCCACACCAAGAAAAGCAAAAGAGAGCGACCCACTTGACGCTGCATGTGAGGGTTTTTTAACGGAAATTCAAAAGGTCCAAGAAATTGCAGGAAAAAAATTCCCTGTTAATGAGGATATTGATCCATATTTTACCAGCTATGCAGCTACTGTTGTACATATGACTCGAGAGCTTGAAAAACTTGGCTTAACTCTCAAACTTTTTGCAACAAGACTTACCGAGGCCACCCCAACAAAGCGAAAAAAGCCAGGATCCTACCGAGCTCGTAGCCTCTCAAAGCCACAAAACCCTCAGGAGATACAAGAGAGTCAAAGAACAACAGCAGAAACAGCTGTTCAAGATGGCCTAAAAGCCAAAAGTTTTATAGAAATGAGCATGCGCATTGAAAAAGTGACCTCTATACTTAAAAAAACAGCAGACTTACTTAGCGTTGAAGCTGGAACGCGCGCACTAGAAGGTCTTAGTTTATAAATGGCATCTATTGTACGAATTGCTAGCCAAGCTGCAGATCACCCTATTGATCAAAAGAGTTTTGCTAGCCACATTGCAAAGGCATCAAAGCTCGATAGCAGCCAAACAAGCTGGCTTCACAAGCTCTATCAGACATCTGATATCGACACACGCTACAGCTGTTTAGAAGATTTTGCAAACAACCCCTTTTGGCAAAATGGCTCTCCGACAACCGCAGCAAGAAATGCTCTCTACAAAGAACATGCGCCCGTCCTTAGCCAAAGGGCGTGTGAAAAGGTTCTGGCTGACCGGGATCGAGCATCGATCACCCACATCATCTACGTATCTTGTACAGGCGTTATAGCGCCAGGGATACAGACATACCTGCAAAGGACGCTAGGTCTATCGGCCGATGTGTGCCAGTTTGGGCTAAACATGATGGGCTGCTTTGGTGCCTTTAAGGCACTTCAGATGGCCGATGCCTTTTGTAGCCAGAACCAAAATGCCGTTGTACTTATTGTTTGCACAGAGCTCTGTTCGCTCCATTTTCAGCCCACACAAAGCTACGAACAGCAAGTTGGTAACGCTCTTTTTGCTGACGCAAGTGCTGCCTGCATCGTGGCAAATGAACGAACAGGCTTTCGCATGCATCGCCATAAAAGCCGCATCCTTGCTAACAGCCAAGATAAAATGACCTGGGATCTTGTCGACACCGGCCTTGTACTTGGTTTAAAGAAAGAGGTTCCTGATTTACTTAAGGAGCATATCGGATCATTTGTGGATGAGCTCTTGCCAAAAGGCTATGATGTAAACGACTATGCGTGGCCAATACACCCTGGCGGAAAGGGCATTTTACAGGCAGTAGAAGATGCGCTTGGGCTAACACGACAAAGCACCGAAACTTCTAGGGCAGTACTTAACCAATATGGCAATGTATCAAGTGCCTCCTTTTTATTTGTGTTGGAGCGACTACAAAGAAAAAAACAGTGGGCGGTAGGCCTTGGCTTCGGCCCTGGCCTCTCTTTTGAAGGGCTGCTGTTAGAGGTTAATTTGGAGTGACTCGATTTATCGAGTCTTTCGTACGGCCGATTCATCGGCCGTTTTGGCGCGTGATCGGTCGATAAATCGACCGAAAAAAAGACTCACTAAAGTGAGTCACTCCAAAATAAAGGAATACATAATGAAAAAGCGTTCTACAGAAAAAGAGCTCATGGATCTCGGCCACTACTCAGCTGAAGAGTATAAAGAGTGCCTCCAAAAGCTCTTTTTAGTCGGCAAGTATAGCGGCATTCATCACGACACCGTGAAGATGCTCGAAACGATTAACCCAGAATCTATTTTAGATGTGGGCTGCGGCGATGGCGCCCTGCTTTCAGCTATTGCAGAGCGATTTCCCAATACGACTTGCCACGGTATTGACATATCAAAAGAGGCTATTGGACATGCCAAAAGTAGCCATAACCTCACATTTTCATGTAGAGATACCTTAGAGCCTGCCGATGTGATCATGGCTACGCTTGTTTGCCACCACATGAGCGATGAAGAGCTAGAAACGTTTTTGCACGAGGCATACCAAAATGCCAAAAAGCTTGTGCTGATAAACGACCTGCAACGAAGCCGCGTTGCAAAAGCACTATTTAGGCTTATTTCGGGGCCACTTTTTGCAAATAGACTTATAAGTCACGACGGCATTGTTTCCATCGAGCGCGGCTTTACAAAAAAGGAGCTCGAAAACTTTTTGGCGCCCTATCCTCATGAGATCAGATGGCGGCTTCCCTTCCGCTGGCAGGTACTGATATGGAAGAGGTAGTAATAGTCGGTGCAGGTGTTGCAGGCCTTGCCTGTATGAATGCCTTTCTTGATAAGGGCATATATCCCATTCTTTATGAAGCTGGCACGGTTGGTTCATATAAGATATGCGGTGAATTTTTATCGGCGCGTGCATGCCGGCAGCTTGAAGCATGGGACATCAGCCCCATACAAAAAATCGATCAAATTCATATAGATTCACTCACCATTGACGTACAGTGCGGCGCGATGAGTAGAATAGAAGCAGAGCTCAAGCTTGCCGCTCGTGCAAAAAAGCTGGACGGTCGTATCGTAGAAGAGACAAAGGTAGAACAGCTTCTACCCGGCAAAGTACTTTTGGCAGATGGCCAAGAGATCGCTACAAAAAAGCTTATAGTTGCAACAGGCCGATTTGGAGCAAAACCCGCCGAGTTTCCCTATATTGGCCTCAAAGCACACTTTACACATGATCAGCTTATCCCCAGCCTTACCATGCAGCTTATTCAAGGAGGCTATTACGGCATAGTCCCCATATCGGCAACAACAAGCAACATCGCCTGCCTTGTAAAAAAGGAATATCTTCAACAGGCGCTAAATATTCTGGATGTAGAGTGGCATACAGCGCCGGTGGGCAGTTTTGGCATAAAAAAAGTGCCCAACTGGCCAAATTGTTACTGGATAGGCGATGCGATTGCCAGCTTTCCCCCAGCAACTGGCCAGGGCTTTACCCACGCGCTCGACTCTGCACTTCTTGCAGCCTCATCCCAGCAGCCCGCACTTTTTTTCAAAATGCATCTTTCAAAATTGATCCACGAGCTGATGTTGCGCCCCACCGCTGCCCGAGCCGCAATCCCTCTTGTTCGCTGCTTTAAAGATACTCTTTGTAACACACTAGTACTCAATTAAGGTTAGAGGCCTAAAGCAAAATTGCTCAAAAGTGCGTTTTTGGCGTAGTTCGATTTACTTTAAAGATATACCTGTTAGTATGAGGCTAATAATTATGGGATGGTTATGGACGTACAGGGACAAAGAGAGCATAGAGCAGAAGAGACCGTGCCACCCGCTACCTCGCGCGCAAGTCCTGCGACTGGGCGAGCTCGTGAGCTGGCTACGCGTATAGGCGAAAGTTTTAAAAGAAAGGCCGTTGTCGTCTTAAGTCCGCCTAAAAGCGGTCCAGGATCTGGGCTTGTAAAACGAGCAAAGAGTGATATTTCTCTATCTGTAAGAGGAACCCTACATCCAGCCGACAAAGCGCATCAAACCACTGTTAGATCATTTCACAGCTTTGATGTTGTGCCAAGGGTGCCATTTGATACTCCGCCACTCACAGAAGCCCAGCGCAACAAGGCAGAAGAATTGGGCCTTGTAAGACTACTCAACATTCAAGACAAACCCAATGCAACAAGACAGGATTTTGACCGAACAGCGTGGAAAGAGCTTGATACTGTAAATTTTGCCCTTACCCAAGAGCATCTTGAAACTTTGTGCAATCTTTTTAATAGCCCCTACCACGAGGAGACCGTCCAGGCATTTAAGGAGCATGGCAACTGGAACGAAGCGCTTGTTGCTGAAACCCTAGCCAAAGCGTTAGCCTACACTGAAGATTTGGGTGATAAGAGCATAAAGCTTCCTGTGCTTTCAGCAAATAATCGCTATGAGCTTAAGGAATTTACTATAAAATCGTGGTCTTTAGGTGACAACTTGCCCTGTTATGTTCTTTCTAGAGAAAATGAGCAAAGCTGGATTATTCCGCGTGGCACAGAGATTGCTACCAAAAAAACAGAAAGAAGAGAGCTTCGACAGGGTGCTATGGAGTCAATTTTGGCAGATTGCGACCCGAAAGGAATTGCCTATACAGTTTTAGAAAAGGCCCAGAAAGGAAGAGTTCTGGAAGAGCTTTTTTACGATGCGGGTGACAATGCGATTATTGCAGGTCATAGTCTTGGCGGGCTCTTAGCGAATGAACTTGCAGCTCGTTTTCCGGATAAGATAGCGCACGCATATGGCTTTAGCGCACCTGGTATTAGCAAGGAAACGTACCAGTCACTTACAGATAAGCTCGATACAAAAGTAACAAATTTTCAGACAGAAGGTGATCTAGTGCCATCAGCCGGCCGCTACTGCATAGGAAAAAACTTTGCGGTAAGCTCAGAAGCTCCTGATGCCATTCATGCTCACCTGCAGCACAACCTTAACAGGCAAAGTACGCGTCTAACAGTTGTCGATAACGAAAAAGAAAACGAAAAGCTTATGCGCAGGGTATCTGAAGCTACAAGAAAAACTGTAGGCGGTGCCATTCTGAAAATTAGCACGCTGTTCAAAAAAGCCCCAATCTGGGCACAAAAAAACCGGGGCTAATTGAAAGGCGAAGGCCCCTTGCGCTAAATGTACTGGATATGAGCTTATGCTGCGACCCACCGCTGCCCGCGCCCCATTTCTTGACCCGTTTTTTATGAACAGATCCAGATTTTGCCATCAATTGTAGAGACAAAGAGGGTGCCTTTGTGTAGGTGCGTGGCGAGGATAAAACTCTCTTCTGGAAGTTCGAGGGTGCGGTTTGGGGTGGCGTCAGGCTTCATGTTCCACAGGTTGTAGATCGCGCATTTGTTGAGGTAGCCAATCACATACTGATGGGTGCTTAGAGCTCTTCTAAATGAGATTGAGTCTCGATAGACGTATTTAGGATGGGGAAGTTGATACGTTTTATCTTTGCCCAAAACAAAGTCGCATTTTTCTTTATAATCACTGCGCACTACCCATTCATCGCACTTTAGATCATCAAGGGATCGTACCTGAGGATCCCCCACCTGCCTATAGTCGCTCAAGTTGACAGCTTGGATCGTTTCTAAGCCCTCTACGAGTAGCTGATCATTCTTAATCTCTAGTGATAGTATTGGATCTCTTACTTCGCACAGAATTTCCGTAGTCATATTGAACATACCATCCTCAAGGGTATAGACATGCACGGCGTTAGTAAACGGGAGGCAAATAAAGAGCCTGTTTTCATCTCTTACCGGGCTGACAGGATTAGTTGAAGAGGCAAAGACTTGATATGGAAACGCTATATGCAATGTTTCTAGATGCGCTGGCTGCCCGGACATTGGATCTAGTTCCCAAACATCTACGTAGCTGAGGATTCTATCATTACTTTCAAACGTGCTGCGAATGAGCCAGTTTCCTTGTATCGTAAAGCTGACTAGAAAGTTTGAAATAGGGGTAAATTTCTTTGCCAGTGGGGGTAAGGTAGCAACAAGACTAAGATTGTGTGGGTTCCAAATTTTGGCTTCACCGCAAACTTTTGAAGATTCATCGCAGGAGATAACAAAATCGCCAAAGCTTAAAAATGAAAGAGCAAAGCCGCTATGTTTTTCAAGCGCAGCCACAGCTTTTTCATCGGGTTTTGCCAATGTTCGATCAAGAACTGAGGCGACAAATGGGCTTGTAAGGCTTTTAGCAGGAAAACCAGATACTCTCTTTTTTGACCACAAAATCGTCTGGTATTGTGGATCTATAAGCGTAGACCTAAATAATCTGCATGTTTCGGAACATTTTATTCGGCTTTTTATATCAAGATAAGAAAAAACCAAGGCTAATGGGTTGCCTTTTAAAGCATTAATATTCATAACAGGCTTATAATACCAGAAATAAATAAGAATGTTAAAGTGTTTTTTGTAAAAAAAGGCCGATCCAAGGTGTTGACTTACTGGCTTTTTCATGCTTTGTCTTGCCAAATATAACAAGTTTATGCAAATATACGGTCACAATCGTATATTTGCATAAACTTCCTATATTTGGAGACAAATGAACCCTATTCGGAACCCATTTTCACCCGGAGCTGGTACGCCACCTCCTGAACTTGTAGGCCGCCAAGAGATTCTTGAAAAAGCAAAAATTCTCTTCGAACGCATCAAAATAGGCAAATCAGAACAGTGCGTTTTGCTTGTAGGCCTACGAGGCGTAGGAAAGACCGTCCTATTATCGGAAATCGATCGAATTGCACAAGATTGTGGCTGCAAGTCAATACAGATCGAAGCAAATGAAAAAATGACGCTTGCAAGTCTACTGCTTTCCCCACTCCGACAGCTTCTTTTCCAGTTTGATAGGATGGAAGCCTTAAACGAAAAGGTCAAAAGAGGTCTTCGCGTATTAAAAAGTTTTATAAATGGACTAAGAATAAAATATCAGGACATTGAAATAGGCCTCGACATTGACCCCGAACAAGGCACAGCTGATAGCGGAAATCTCGAAGCAGATTTACCCTTTCTTTTTGAAGCTATTGGCGAAGCTGCCCTAGCACGAAAATCCGCAGTCGCAATTATTATCGATGAAATACAGTATCTTTCAGAGGAAGAGCTAAGCGCTCTTATAACGGCGATACACAAAATGGCGCAGAAAAGACTCCCTCTTACCCTGATTGGAGCAGGCCTACCAAACCTTATAGGACATACTGGCAAATCAAAATCCTACTCAGAACGACTCTTTAATTTTTATGCCCTAGGTCCCCTTGAAAAGGAGGACGCCATAAGCGCCGTGAGAAACCCGATTGTAGAACAACATGCCTCAATCACAAATGAGGCGCTTGATGAAATCTTTACCCAAACCAAGGGATACCCCTACTTTTTACAAGAATGGGGCTACCAAGCATGGAACCTTGCTAAGAAGTTACCAATAGATCTTGAAGACGTTCGGCTTGCAACTGAGAAATCTCTTCGCCGCCTTGATGAAGGGTTCTTTCGCGTGCGATTTGATCGCCTGACTCCAAGAGAAAAAGAATATCTTTATGCCCTTACACTTCTCGGTAATGGCCCCAAACGCTCTAGTGATGTTGCAGAAAAGCTTAAGACTTCATCGCAAAGAGTTGCCCCCATCCGCAACAACCTCATCAAAAAAGGCATGATTTACAGTCCAGCACATGGCGATACTGATTTTACAGTTCCACTCTTTGCAGACTTTATGAAAAGAGCGTGGCGAAAAAAGAGCAGCGACCACAATGAGACAATACGATAAACTGAATATATGCTGAATAGACAATCGATAGAGGCCGTTGAGGCCAGTAACTTTGGGCCTTTTAAAAAACCGCTTTATGACTCCTATGGCTTTAATAGGATTCCAGAAACTGTGCGCACACTCCTTACGGGGAAAACTAGCAAATCACTTCCAAGCGACTGCATTCAAAATGGTCCTTATGATTTTGTGCTGCTCTTTTTTATTGATTCATTTGGCTGGCAATATTTTGAGCGCTTTCGCCACAAATATCCCTTTTTAGAAAGGTTTGTTGAGCAGGGCATCGTAAGCAAAATCACTTCGCAGTTTCCTTCTACTACAGCAAACCACGTAACCTGCATGCACACAGGGCTTAGTGTAGGAGAAAGCGGACTTTATGAATGGTTCTACTACGAACCTCTTGTCGATAGCTGCATCTGCCCTTTACATTTCTCCTATGCCATGGACAAGGGTTTTAACACACTCAACGCTCGACCTGAAGAGATCTTTCCCTTTCCCACCGTCTACGAAAGCCTTGTAAAAGAGGGCATACACTCCTACACCTTTCAGGATAAAGACATCTCCCGCTCGCCCTACTCTCAG
>JAFEGT010000117.1 GCA_018239765.1 Verrucomicrobiota bacterium | reverse complement strand
TTTTCAGCGCCGCCTAAAAACTTTTCGCGCTGCTTCATCATCTCATTTTTGTCTTTTTTACCCATGGCACGGCGCAGCACATCACCTTCACCAAGTGAGTAGTTGGCAAGTTTTTGGGCGATATTCATCACCTGCTCCTGATAGACCATAATGCCGTAGGTCTCAGCCAAAATTTCATCCATCCAGGGGTGATCAGATTCTATCTGTTCGGTACCATGCTTACGGGCAATAAAGGAGGGGATCATATCCATAGGGCCAGGGCGGTAGAGCGCCACAACGGCAATGATCTCTTCAAATTTATCAAGATGGAGCTGCTTTGCAAGTTCCTGCATGCCGCCCGATTCTAGCTGGAACACTCCTAGCGTCTTGCCGCAGTTAAGAAGTGAGAATGTTGGAATGTCATCAAGAGGAAGGTTAATCCAGTCGATAAGATTGCCGGTCTTTTGGGCAATAGCTTCTACGCATAGCTTAATCGATGTAAGCGTTTTAAGGCCCAAAAAGTCAATTTTGAGCATACCTACCATCTCGACAGGCTTCATCGAATACTGCGTCACAAGCATGCTAGAGTCTTTAGCAACGCAAAGGGGAATATGCTCTAAAAGCGGCTGACCTGAAATAATCATGCCGGCAGCATGGATGCCGGTGTTACGTACAGCGCCCTCGAGCTTTCTTCCAATGTCGATGATCGAATGGGTCTCTTCGTCGCTATCGTAGGCGTTTTTAAGGTCGGGATCTTTTTCGAGTGCCTTTTCGAGGGTGATGTTGAGGTCATCCGGAACAAGCTTTGCAATAGAGTTTACCTTTGCAAGTGGAATGTTAAGGGCGCGGCCGACGTCTTTAATCACCATCTTTGCCTTCATCGAACCAAAGGTGATAATTTGAGCGACGTTGTCTTTACCAAAGCGGTCGATGGTGTAGTTGATCACTTCGCCGCGTCTATCCATGCAGATGTCAACGTCAATATCAGGGTAGCTTACGCGCTCTGGGTTAATAAAGCGCTCAAAGAACAGGTTAAACTGCAGCGGTTCTATGTCGGTGATCTCGGTAAGGTAGAGGATGATAGAGCCAGCACCAGATCCTCGCCCCGGACCCATAGGGATGCCATTTTTCTTTGCCCAATGGATAAAGTCCCACACAATAAGCAGATAGTCGCACATGCCTTTGGGGCAGATGATGCTCATCTCATAGTTAAGGCGCTCTTCTACAACTTCTAGAGGATTGCGGCCTGGATATTTTTCCTGCACGCGAGCAAGGTTATGTGCCGTATAGCGCTTGGGAATTCCTTCTCTACAGAGGTTCCAGAGGTACTCTTCGACGGGAATGTCTTTGTTTCCTTCAGGAACAAATACAGGGTAGTGCTTTGTTTTAAGGTCTAGCTCGAGTGTGCATTTATCGGCAATTGCAACTGTATTTTGGCACGCTTCGGGTATGTCCTGAAAAAGGCTTGCCATCTCATCTGCCGTCTTAAAGTAGAGCTCATGTGAGGCAAATGTTGAACGTTTTGGATTTGGCGTGCGAAATTTGGGGTTGCCCATAGCGTCGCGCTGCCACTCTTCTACAGGCTCTCCTGATTGGATGTTGAGCAAAATTTCGTGAGCTTTCCAGTCTGAGCGCTCAAGGTAGTGTACGTTGTTTGTGGCAACGAGGGGAATATTATGTGTTTTTGAAAGCGGTACAAGTTTTTGAATAAGCCTCTCTTGCTTCTGGATATGCTCCTGATAGTGGCTATAGAGCCACGACTCGTTAAACATCCCATCGAGTTCTAGCTCTTCGTTGATGCTTGTGTGGCGCTGGATTTCAAAGTAAAAATCTTCACCAAATAGCTCTTTGTACTGCATCACAACTTCTTCTAGCGTCTCTTGTGGGCTATTTAGGGCAGCTTGGGCAACGGCGCTCTCAAGGCAGCCTGAAAGGCAAATAAGACCCTCTTTATGTGCTTTTAAAAGGTCAAAGTCGATACGAGGGTAGTAGTAAAAGCCTTCGGTGTAGCCAAGAGAGGAGAGCTTTGAGAGGTTATGATAGCCGGTTTTATCTTTGGCAATGAGCGTTAGGTGGTGAGCCACGCGTGAGCCCATTTTTTTCTTTTCGAGGCGGGATGTGGGGGCCACATACATCTCGCAGCCGATAATGGGCTTAACCTTATGTTCCTTACAGAGCTTGTAGAAGTCGACCGCACCAAAGAGGTTGCCATGATCTGTCAGGGCAAGCGCAGGCATGCCATCGCTGGCTGCTTTCTGCACAAGGCCAGAGAGCGACGCCGATGCATCCAGAATCGAGTACTGTGAGTGAACATGCAGGTGGATAAACTTGCTCATGAGGCTATTGTCTCATATCCTAACGAAAAATGACAGCTTCAACTCGACCCCAACTTTGTACATATTTTTCTTATTCTTATTCTTATTCTTGGTCATATTCTGATTTCTTAGAGTAAAACAAGAATAAGACCAAGACCAAGAATAAGAATAAGAAAAATATGCCTTTTAAATATTGTTTGTAAAATATTTTTTATGTTATTCAGAAGAAATGTTACCATTACAAAACCAACAACCCCCAAGTGCGGTACCACCGCCAGCTGCCCCGCCTCCCGCCACCGGAATTTTAGCCGGCATAGGCAGACGCGCGTTTGGCTGGGCGCTTGCGCATCAAACCGCGCCAGCGGTTGCTGGCCGCTCTTTTAGTACTGCCCATCCACAGTGCGGTGCCCTGATTCAGGATATATCTCGTCAGGTAATTAAGGGGCTTCCTCCAGGTGCAATTGCTGCCGGAGGAAGAGAGAAGCTTCAGTCAACAATTATTGACCTTGCACAGATTATCTTTGTTTCGCTTGGTGAGGGTGCAGAGGGTGATGATAATGCCTTTATCGACCATGTTCTTGCCACGGTGATCAAGACTATACAGGACGAGTTTGCAAAAGATGGTACACCTCGAGAACATTTTATCCATATTGCCGATGCACTCTTTACCAAGGCTTTTCCTGCTGGTGTTGATGACCCGAGAGTGCCAAAGCTTTTTAGAAACGACACCTCAAGCTGGATCGCGCGCGGTGTGGTAAATACAGTTAAAGGCATAGATATTAGCTGGGAAGGTATTAAGGGTCTCTTTGCTACCTACTTGGAACAGACCTATACTGCCTTTACAGCAGGCCAAAATGCAACAATTGATGATGAGCGACTGCCGGGAGCAAATCAGCTTATAGACGCTGTTGTCGCAAAAATTGATTCTAAGACAAAAGAGACGAAAGCACTTTCGCTTAAAATACCTCTAGAGAATGAAGACGCAAAAACCTTTGTAAATGGAGCTATCTTACGCCTTATACAGGGAAATACCCCAGAGCTAGAAGCTGCACGAAATTGGCTTTTGGATAACATTAAATCGAGTGTAAAATCGGTCTATCAAGCTATTTTTGCGCCACGACCAGGGCAAACAGAGGCCGAGAGGCTTAATGAATTTGCCGAAAACCTTCTTGTACGTATGCGCGACACACTGCCTTCAGAAAATGCAGAACAGGCGATACGGCAGATTTTGCAGGATGAGCTGAAACCCGAAGTGTTGCAGCCACTTCTTCCAAACTTTTTATCTGCTCAGATGGTGTGTGATAAAATCTATGCTGGCCTTGCTCCCTATCTTGTCGACATCATGAATCAAAGTGCAGCTATTCAAAAAGAGGGAACAGAGGCTCAGCAGCAGCTTACGAAGATTTGCGCACTGATGGATCAGGGTCTTACAAAGCTGTGGGATACCTTGCAGACAAAAGCGCTTGCTCAATCACTAGAACCTACTCCCTATGAGTTTATCAATAACCTTCTTAGCCATGTGCTGCTTCCAACTACCTTGGCAAAGGTGCCAGAAGTAAAGAACTACATCAATTCTCAACTAAAAAATATTGCGAGCATTGTTCTGAAAGATGCTATAGGCCCTGAGGGGATAGAAGACCCTGAAAAGGCGATAGCTGGGCTTATGGATAGGATAGTAACAGATGCGCAAAAAGAAGTTACTGCCATCTTAGTAAATGATGAGGATGCAGATGCAAAACTACTAGCTGCTTCCAAAAAGATACTTGCGACTGTTGTCACCGAGAAGCGATTTAATGAACTTCTTCCCAAGTTTTTGCAAAAAGGTAACCTGTGGGATGTCTGTGCAGAGCTTCTTTGCGATAAGGTGTTAAAAGGTATTTATAATCAAGCAAAGCAGATTCAGAATATTGCAGGGCCAAATTTTGTGCTGCCAAACGAGCTTAAACCGCAGATAAAAGCGCTCAATGACAAAATAGTTGCCAAGCTAGAAGAACCTCAAGAGGCGACAATGCTTGGGCAGTTTTTACAAGGGGGAGGAGTTGTCAACCTAGTAAAAGATGCCCTTCCAAAGATATTGGAGGCGTTGGTTGCCTATCATGTGCACCCTGAGAATGACAAAACCTCTGAAGTGCGTACTGCCGAGCTTGTTATGCAGCTTGCCACAACGCTTATGAATGGGTTTGAAGCTGTTGCAAAATATGAAAAGGCTCCAAATTACGACGAATGGGCAAAAGAGGTAGGAGCAGATAGGCTGAAGCAGTATCGAAAAGAGCATAACATCTTGCCAAATGAGCCTATTGATGTGCGTGCCTATATGTTGAGGATGCAGTCTAAAGAGCTGGTGGCAAAGCTGTTCCCAAAAGAGCTCCGAGATGCGCTTTTGCCGAAAGAATTTTCAGCATTTAAGTTAGACGCTCTTTTAGAAGGCCTCTGTTATGAGTATATGGATAAGGCGTATGACTATTCTACCATTGTCAACAAGGTGGAAGGGGAAGATAAAGATATTAAGGGCCTGCAGACCTATATGATTGGACAGATTGAAGGCTACTTTCAAAAGGAAAGCACTCAAAAAGAAAACCCTTGGATTGCCAATGTGGCCAAAGCCATCTTTGCCCAGAAAAATGACAAGGTAATGGGCTTTTTGTTGAACTTTGGAGCATTGGGAGTTTTATTTAAGCAGGATAAAGTAGTTGATAGTCTCGCACCTGTTATTGATACAGCACGAAAGGTCTTTAGAACACTGAATAGCGGTAACAATAAAGAACTTACAAAAATTCTCAATGTAAAAAAAGAAGACTATGCAGCGTTTGCCGAGGCTACCAAAAAGGATCATAAAGCTGACATTGCGCAGTTTGCCTATTGGCTTACTGCAAGAAGAGCGCTTGATATTATTGGTGATGAGAAGTGGAAACAGTCGATACCTGTTATGAGCAAAGATGCAGCTGCAACGCTTCTGATGAAGCTGTTTGAAACAGCGCATGCTGCGCAAAATGTACTGCAGCAGAAGTCTGAGGCTGGAGCTCTTTTAGTAAATGAGCAAAAAGATCTAAAACCTTTTATTGATAAGTATTTTGTAAAAAATATTCAAGAGCTTTTGGTGCAGCTTGGAAGCTCGCCCGATGTGCTTGCAAAAAAACTTCCGGCGATGCTCGATGCATTGATTAAGCAGGCTCTTGCAGATACAGGAGATATTGGCCTTGCGCGTAACTCAGCGCTTGAAATGGCAATCTATAGTGTGATGGGTAAGCTTCTGACCGATTCGAAAGATCCAGTGACGAAGATTCGCGAGCTTGTTGCCTGTTATAACGAAGGAAATAATGCAAAATTTTCGGCCATGTTGCTGCATGAGGCGTTGCCAGAAGAGCTTGCTGCAACAAAACTTGGGCGCGTTTTGATGAACGAAGCGGCGCCTATTGCTATTGGAATTCTTGTAAACGATATCCGCAATAGCCAAAAGGTGATTCAGCAAAAGGCAGATGGTGCAAAAGCGTATGTAAATAGCCTTGATGACAAAGGAATGGAGTCACTCGTTACAGGAATGCTTGAGGCGCTTGATAATTCGCTCGATGCCCTTGGTACAGATCCTAAAAAGCTTTCAGAAATACTTCCAGACTATATGGATGGGCTAATTAAAGGCGCATTTAGAGATAGCGAGCTGATGCCTATCATAAAACAGGCTATTCATTCAGTCATCTACATTGTGCTGCAACAGGTGCTCACGCCAAAAGAGGGGCAAACCATTGCTGATCGCGTGGCCGAGGTTGTACGCGATCTTGCCGAAAGTAAATCACCGGTAGAATGGCTAAAGCTTATGCTGCCTGAAAGCACCTTAAAAGAGCTTCTTCCGGAGTTTTTACGTAAAAGCGTAACGCACGAAAAGCTTATGGAGTGGTTTTTTAAGCCATATGCTGATCAGATTGCTACTGTTGCAAAAACGCTTGCTGATGAAAATGCAAAACCAGCTTCAGATAATGTTACCAAAGCGCAAGGGTTTGTTCAGAAGCAGCTTGCAGGGACTGACCTTCTTGGCTTTGGCGGTATTGTTGAAGAGATCCAGAAGAGGCTTGCTGAGCAGCCAGAGCTTGCGCCTTACCTTAACGCAGCTGTTGCTCAGGTGACAAGAGCGGCTGAGCAGCAAAATATTTTGGATCCTCGATTCTTAAGTAATGCTCTTGTTGAAGCCCTTGCGGCTATGGACGCACCAATAGATGGTATGCCACTAGATATGCCGCTAGAAGCCGCTAAACGCCTGCTTCTGACACTATTTCCAAAAGGAAAAGAGGATCTACCTGTCCCAGACGTAGCCAAAGAGGCTCTTTGGAACAAGCTGACGAGTGCATTTCAAGGGCTATTTTTGGATCTTACAACAGCAGATAGACGTACGCTCTTTATGCTTGATCGATTGGGTGTTAATAAAGCCGAAGTTGAAAAATTGCGTTCTAGTCTCGTAAATAACGAATTAAGCAGTGCTAATCGAAAAAAGGCTGAAAAGCTCTTTAAAAAGGGACTTGTGAAGACTGCAGTGAAGCAGGTTGATAACTCAGTTACGGGTCCATTCCGATGGCTTAAGCGCATAGTGCTAAAAGCGGTAACCTACCTTGCGGTAAAACTCTGCTTTCAAAACAGAATCTATTCCTTTATCTCGAGTAAAGAGAGCGACGATACATTCCGCCGCCTCATCTGGACATTTGTAACCTATAAGCCCACGACGCTAGAAGACGATACCAAAGATGAGCTGATAAAACAGCTGAAGGGTGCCTTTGAGCGCAATAATCTGGCTCCCGCAATCCTGCGCGGCACCCTCGCTAAAACGGTCGAATCTACCGTCTCCAACAAAAACATACTGGACTTAATCGCTTAAGCGGCAGCAGCAAATTGCCTTTCTAAGGACGAAATGGCTTTATCATAGGCGCTTGAGATGTTTTGCATCGTTTGGGAGTACCAGGTTTGGATGTCTGCAGAGCGTTTGGCATAATTTGTAGCGATTTCAGATTTTCTGTTGTCGAGCTGAAAGCGCGTGAGCACATTGCCTACAGCATGAATAACACCGGGGACCGGTTTTCTAGGGCGAACGATCTCGCGATTAGCAAGGGCCCACTCTTGGCTGTTGATGAAGGAATCTTCTTTAGATTTCCAGCTTTCGAGCTCTCTTTTGAGTTTTGTCTTTTCGCTTTTAGCTGTTGCGGTATATTGCTCTTTTTCTGCTACAACAGTATTGAAGATTTCGGTGAGCTTAAGGCATCTTGCGTAGTATGCTGGGGATTTGTCACCAAGTAAGGCGTATCCTGTGATTTGTTCCGGGCTGTAGGGACTATTTGCAAACTGCTGTAGGGTGCTTTTAGCGGCCATTGCATTTTGTGCATCGATTCTACTTTGCTTGAGGTCAAGATCGTCACTTGGATAGTATGTTGGCAGGTGAAGTGTTGGTGCTTGGAGCTGTTTTGGCGCTGCGATATCATTTTCAAGATCTGATACCTTCAGACGGAATATGTGTGTGTAGTAGCTTGATGGTACAAGAGCTATGGTAAATGGAATCGCAATGGCAAGAAGGGGGAGGGTCCCTGTTATGGCTGTTGTTACTATGGCACCTACAATTCCAATAATTGTGGCAACGAGGGCAGTAATCGCCGCGACTTTCTTCCAGCGCTCATTGCTGATTACTTTTTCGGCAGCGTCTGCACGTACTTTTGCATTGTTTAAGGCGTGATTGTAGCGTTCGGTATCACTCACAAACTGTTCTCTTAGTTTTGTGACAGTAGTGGAGTGAGCTTTTTTCGCTGCAGTTTCTGCGCCTGGTGGGAGATCTTTGATGGCTGTGCCGATTTGCGGCAGTCCCGATGGGAGTGTATCACATGTTGTATAGTTTGGGATAATTGTTTTTGGTATAGAAAATGACATAAATAAATCTCCTTAATTTGATTAATGAAATAGTATATATTATAAACGCTTTGTTTAGTAGGAGAATTATTATGTTTGACATGTATTAAATATAATTTTAGAATGAGAGTATAAGGGGAGATTTGCCTATGTCTCTAGATATTGATGTAAACAGACTGAATGTTAGTGACTTACCGTTGCTTGCTAAGGGCTTGCAGGAAGACAGTGTTGGTCTTTATCGTGGACATCTTGTTTCTAAACAGGATAAACCCTCTCTTGCCTCGCCTACCTATAGGCAGCTAGACGCTATTGTGCGTAAAGCTGAAGAGCTGCGTTATACAGATAAAAAAAGCCTTGATGTGATCCGCAAGTATGCTGATCGTTCGCGTGAGGTTTCTCGAGAAAAGGGCAAGGTCGCCCAGTTCTTTGAATCCCTTTCCAACGTTCTAGGGAATACCTTTAAATAAATAAAGGTCTTTTTAGACTTGTAACGATAAAAACGATATAACGATATGAAGGATAAGAAATAATTTTATCGTTCATATCGTTATATCGTTTTTATC
>JAFEGT010000116.1 GCA_018239765.1 Verrucomicrobiota bacterium | reverse complement strand
CCTAGGCCTCCGCTTCGCTTCGACCTAGGCTATGATATGTCGGCCTTACAGGCCTAATATAATTATGTTACTAATATAATTAACCCTAGCCTGATTAATAATAAACTTGTTATTAAATTAATAATTTAGTAAATAAAGGAAAAGGGCAGGAGGGGTGATACTATGGGTATGCAGGTGATAAAAACATCCTTTGAATCCACCATTCATAACGTCTGCGCTGACCTTGTGCGATATGAGGCTGAGGCGTCTGTCGTAGTAAAGCCTTTTTATGCGCTAAGCGCAAGGGTGATTGCGGCGGCGGGCCAGGTTTTTTGGACCGTTAATGAAGTAATCCAGTTTGTGCCTCGTATGATAGGGCTTACTGTGGGCGTTGCCTATTCAGAAAAACCCAGTTTTTCTCGTGCTGCCGAGGTGTATGGGCTTTACTTCAAGACATTGGGTGCGCAAGCCGCTCTCGGTACTGCAGCTTGTGTTCTTCCAGAGCTGTCACACTACGCTCTTGAGCTTCATAAGCCACTTTTTTCACTGCAGCTTTCATCGCTTATCCAAACAATGCCAGATCTTCCCCATGTTCAAAAAGATATTCGCAAGGCCTATCCAGCTATTGATTCCGTCGCTCAGCTCTATAGACGTCTTGGTTTAAGCAATCAACAGTGGAAGCAAGAGGTTGAAGCCGCTGTGCTTGCAGCCTATCAAAAAGATCCAAGTAAGGGGCCCGCTTATCTTACAACATCGACAAAAGAGTTTCAGAGGGTCTTTTTTCACACGATCTTCTTTACTACAGCAGAAAAACTGAATAAAGATGGCATTTCTCGAGAGGTTGTTGATGGCCTTCATCCTAAGATCTGGAGTGAAATTGCCGAATACCTCACGCCTGAAAATAAGGTGCAGCTTGTTGAGCGGCTCAAAGAGACGATCATTGATCATGAAATCAACAACTATTTCCTCGATTTTTATAAGCGGATGACCGGTTTTGCCTTTCGCGCAGAAAATACTACAGCAATTTTACGACTCCTTCTTGAAAAAATGAAGGAAGTAAAAGGGGATATGGTTAAAGAAAAGCGATGTACGCAAGACGACATCGAAAGCATGAGTTCTGAGGTGATGACTCCACTTCGACGTCGTGCCTTTCTTAAACTTATCGATGAAGCTACATTGAATGGTGATGCTATCACTTTTGGGGATGTTACACTTACAGAAGATTTTCAGTTTTTTGGTGAAAAGCAAAAGCTGGTCGAACTCAAAAAAGCCTACGAAGCAATTAAAAAAGAAGAGCGTACTGTATTTGCAGGCTTTTGTCATGGTGATGAGCCATCTGGGGTCTACAAACCATGTGCTGTTTTGCTAGGTGACTTCTATTATCATGTGCTTGAACGTCTAACCAAGAACCCCGATGATCTCGATCCTTTTTCAGTAATCGATTGGGGCTCTGCGTTTATTTAGTCGTTGTTGTTATTATTTCCCTGTGCTTCAAGTGCGCGCTCGATTATCTCCCATGGACATGTGGGAGCGGGTCTCTCTGGCAGCATTGCAAAAGCTGTTTCTATATCAAGGGTTGAATCAAGCTCTTGGTGAAAAGGGAGTAAGTTATCCACGTTTACAATTCCATTACAGGTAACACAATGGTCATTTGCAGGCACTTTGCTATGGAGCTGGCTGCAGCGGGTGTGAATATAGCATTCACTATTTGGAAGAAGCCTTACCCTCTCTGCATCAAGAGGTGCTACATGCCATACATTGTCCACTTTATAAAATTCTACGTTAAGTCGCCTTAATGGAAAGGTAGGACTATCTTTCATCACTTTAAGGTGACCTCCGCGTGCATCTACTTGCGGGTGGCTGTGAGCTGCCCAGTTGCTAAGCCCGAGGGGGTAGTGCATCGTTGGATAGAGGGTAACTCTCAGTGATTCTAATCTTGGAAATCTTGTAAGCATAGCTTTTATGCTGCAGGCATAGACTTTGGTATCAAGAAGCGATAGGAATCGAACTTGGGCTGGTGTAGGCAGAGAAAAAAGTTCTACTTTTTTACAGCTGTCAAAGGAGGCGCGTTCAAGATTTGGAAATATGTCCAAACTTAAGAGGGCATTATTGCTGCAGGGCGTACGAGAAAAATCAAGTTCTTTAAGTTCATTTCTCATGCAACGAAGAGGGTCGTTTACCCCCAAATCCATGATTGAGGCACCGCTCACATTGCGACCGGGGACTAAAAGAGTTTCAATAAAGATCTTTTTTCCCCAGAATTGTCTGTTGAGGGCGCTATAGATACGAGTAAGCATCTTCCTAAGTGATGCATTGTCGGTGACTTCCGCACACTCAGTTAAATTCACTTCGACTCTATATTCTTTATTATTTTCTGCTAAACAGCGAACAAATGGTATATTAATATTCATAAGTCATTAATATACTATAATTAAAGATTAAATGCAATTCGCTTTAGTTTAATATAAAGCTGTAAAAAGCTAAGGTTATTAACCTAATCAAGTGGAAGAAGTGCCTGAACAAAGGTAGTTGGGTCAAAGGGGGCGAAGTCATCCACCTGCTCGCCATACGATATGAACTTAATTGGGATGTTAAGTGCTTCGGTAATAGCAAAGGCGGTACCACCCTTGGCCGTTCCATCAAGCTTTGTAAGGATAATACCTGTAAGGGGAGTTGACTGGTGAAAGGCTTTGGCCTGTTCAACGCCATTTTGGCCCACTGTAGCATCCATAACAAGGAGCGTCTCTTGCGGGGCAGATTCTACATGCTTTTGCATGCTGCGGCGGATCTTTTCGAGCTCCTTCATCAGATGCGTTTTATTTTCAAGACGGCCAGCTGTATCTAAAAGAAGTACGTCGTAGTGCTTGCTTACAGCTTTTGACACCGCATCAAAGGCAACAGAGGCTGGATCACTCTTATAGTTAGCTGAAACAATATCAACGCCAAGACGCTCTGCCCAGATGGCAAGCTGCTCTTGGGCGCCCGCGCGAAAGGTGTCGCCGCCGGCTACCAGCACCTTTTTGCCTTCGTTTTTAAAGTATTTTGCAAGCTTTGCAATTGAGGAGGTTTTGCCATTGCCATTGACGCCAACAATAAGGATAACAAGGGGCGAGCCGTGAGCAAGTGTACTATCTAAACTTGTAAGGTGGTTTGTAAGCTCTTGGCGCAAAAAGCCAATGAGCTCATCAGATTTTGCGTCGGGATGCTTTGCGGCATATTCTTTGGTTTTATTGGTGAGTTTAGCGCTCAGTTTTACGCCAAGGTCAGCTTCGTAAAAAAGCTCTTCCAGTTCATCCAGTACCTCTTGGTCAATCTTTTTAGAAAAAAGTTGGCTAAGACGATCTGCAAAGAACGAGCGCGTTTTTTTGAGCGCTGACTTAATTGCATTAAAGCTATTTTTTAAGAATCCAAAAACCATATTGCCTGATAAATTGTTGATGTAGCATACAGGGAAAATGTTGATGAGGCAAGAATAAATGTATTTGCATGAATTTCAGGCGAAACAGCTTTTATTAGAGTATGGCATCCGCGTAGCGCCATTTCATGTTGTTGAATCACTTGACGATGTAGAAAAAGCCATTGAGCATGGCTTTAGCGAGGCTGTTGTAAAGATTCAGGTGCATGCAGGCGGTAGAGGTAAGGCCGGAGGCGTTAAGCGGGCAAAAAATGCAGGCGAGATGCGAGAGCACGCCAAAGCACTTCTTGGAATGCGTCTTGTTAACAATCAGACAGGCCCAGAAGGTGTTGTAGCAGAGAAAATTCTACTCGATACTCCCATAGAATTTAGCCACGAATACTATCTTGGCGTTATTATAGACCGTAAAACTGCAACACTCACCGTTATCGCCTCACGAGAAGGTGGTATGGAGATTGAAGAGATTGCACGAAACAGCCCTGAAAAGATTATAGTGGAACAGGTGCCACCATCGGGAGCGCTTCATCACTTCCAGCTTATGCGCATGGCAAAGAAATTGGGATGGAAGGAGCAAGATGCCAAAATTATACAGAAGCTGCTTAAAGCCTTTGTTGGTCTTGATGCCACACTTATCGAAATAAATCCGCTTGTAGAAACAAAAGAGGGGCTTATTGCCCTTGATGCCAAAATCAGCATCGATGATAACGCGCTCTATCGTCATCCGCGACTTGAGGCGATGTGGGATCCCTCGCAGCAAAGCAGGGCAGAGCGACAGGCGCATGAACATGAGCTTTCATACATAGCTCTCGATGGCAATATCGGCTGCATGGTAAATGGTGCGGGCCTTGCTATGGCAACAATGGATCTTATACGCTACTGGGGAGGCAATCCCGCCAACTTTTTAGATGTAGGTGGTAGCGCATCGGTAGAAAAGGTAGCAGAAGGATTTCGCATCCTCTTTTCAGATCCTGCGGTAAAGGCGGTTCTTGTAAATATCTTTGGCGGTATCATGAACTGCGAAATTATTGCCGAGGCGCTCATTACAGTTGGCTGCAGCAAAAAAGTTGTCATTCGTATGGAAGGCACAAATGTAGAATCAGCCAAAAAGATGCTTGCTGAAAGCAAGCTGGACGTAATTTTTAAAGATAATCTCGACGATGCCGCAAAAATGGTGTGTACACTCGTATGATTTTGGTAAATAAAAACAGCAAAGTGATCTGTCAGGGAATTACTGGTAAAGCTGGAAGTTTTCATTCAGCTGCCTGTTTAGAGTATGGCACCAAGCTTGTGGGCGGTGTTACGCCAGGAAAGGGTGGTCAAAAGTTTCACGATCAGGTGCCAATTTTTGATTCTGTACTCGAAGCAAAAAAGGCAACAGACTGCAATGTGTCGATGATCTTTGTGCCGGCACCTTATGCAGCTGATGCCATTTTAGAGGCAGAAGATGCAGGGGTAGAACTTATCGTTTGTATTACCGAAGGAATTCCGCTGCATGATATGCTCGAGGTGAAGCGGACGATGCAAACAAGTAAGTCAAGACTTATTGGCCCAAACTGCCCTGGCATTATTACGCCAGGAGCATGCAAGGTTGGCATTATGCCAGGCTACATCCATAAGCCGGGCAATATTGGCGTTGTTTCCAGGTCTGGAACATTGACCTATGAAGCGGTGTGGCAGCTTACTCAGTGCGGTCTTGGCCAGTCTACCTGTGTTGGTATTGGGGGTGATCCCTTAAATGGCACAAGCTTTATAGACTGTTTAGAGCTCTTTGAACAAGATCCTGATACGCATGCAATTTTGCTGATAGGGGAGATAGGGGGCGAAGCTGAAGAGATGGCAGCAGAATGGATCAAAAGCCACACTAAAAAGCCAACAGCTGCCTTTATTGCGGGGGTTACTGCGCCTCCAGGCAAGCGTATGGGTCATGCAGGCGCCATAATTTCGCAAGGTAAGGGTACAGCAGAGGCTAAAATGTACGCTCTTGAACAGGCCGGCGTTCGCGTAGTAAAAAATCCTGCCCATATGGGCAGCACGGTAAAAGAGATGCTATGATACCACTTACAATCACACCTTCGTTTTGGATTCTTGCGGCGCTTATTGCCTATTTGGGAAGCAGCACAACGATGCAGTTTCTATCCTGGATTATTATTGT
>JAFEGT010000115.1 GCA_018239765.1 Verrucomicrobiota bacterium | reverse complement strand
ATTGCCTTTTATCTTAAAGAACAAGAATGAAGACTCTGGGTCAAATTCTTAAGCTTTCGTACGAGTATATAAGCAAAAAAAGCTCTTCACATAGCCGTCACGAGGTAGATGAGCTTATTGCACACTGTTTGGGCAAAAAGCGCTTAGACCTCTACCTAAACTTTGATAAGCCCTTAAATGAAGTTGAGCTCGATCTTATCCGTAAAAACCTCACGCGCCTGGCAGCCAATGAGCCTCTTCAGTATATTGAGGGGACTGTTCAGTTTTATGGCTGCACCATTAAGGTAGATAAGAGAGTGCTCATTCCAAGGCCAGAAACCGAGCTACTTGTAGATCATATTGTGAAGACTATAGGACCAGATTCAGACAAAACACTCTGGGATATCTGTACAGGATCCGGCTGCATAGGTATAGCCCTAAAAAAGGCCATTCCCGGTCTTAAGGTGACGCTATCGGACATCTCAAAAGATGCGCTCGATTTAGCTCGAGAAAATGCAGCCCTTAATGGCGTTGAGGTAACCTTAGTGCAAGGGGATCTGCTTGAGCCCTTTAAAGGCCAAAAAAGTGACTATATTGTCTGTAATCCACCCTATATCTCAGAAGCTGAATATAGCTCTTTAGAGCCTCACGTACGAGACTATGAGCCGAAACTTGCCCTAGTAGGGGGTAAAACCGGCCTAGAATGCTACGATCGGCTTATCCCGGCCATAAGTCCAGGAACATCCGTTTGGCTTGAAATAGGCGCCTTACAAGGGGCCCATTTCCCAGGTGCCAAGATCATCCAAGACCTCTCCCACCAAGACCGCTTCGTTGAATTTATAAAGCGTTAAAAGCACTTCTTCAAGTTCAAGTCTTTAGAGATTCAATCTTTGTATGTAATTATATTAATTAAAACCATATAATTGTTATATGGTTTCTATTTCTAATACTTACAATCCACAACAAATAACATTGGATAATTATCCTTTTTGGATACTTGACCGCATCTATTCAGGATCTACTTCTCAAGAAATTGTATCGAATCTTACTGCTATACTTCAAACTGCCATTAGCGATTCGATAGACAAACCAGTTGCCAGTATAAGTCTTCCTGCTATTGCTGTTCTTTTGCAACGAGATGATCTTCTTGAGCAACTTTTAAAAGCGGGTTGCGACATAGATCGACAAGACTCTCAGGGCTATACAGCAGCACATTTTGCAGCTTTACTAGGAAGAACCTCCTCCCTCAAAATTGCCAAAGAGGCTGGGGCGGACTTTAACAAGCAGACAAATAAAGGTGCTACGGTTTACGATTTTTCTCGCTACCGAACTCAGTCACACTACACTGCTGAAGCGCTTCTTTGTCTCTGGCATGAAGAGCATAGAATTGAAACATCTCCGCTCAATACAGAGCTGCTTTATGCATTCAATTGTCAACCTCCAGTTCTCGTTAGAACAATAGAAGATTGCCAATCGCCCATCAGAGGACAGTATGAAGCCATTGCAATAAGAACAGTTGCAGCAGGTGAAGGCATAATTGAATATACCGGCCAAGTGCTACAACGAAGTCAGCAGAAAGAAGCAAGCGACTATCAAATGAGACTTTCCGATCAGGTTTGTATCGATGCAAAAGACCACGGAAATGAATCTCGCTTTATCAATCATGGCCCCCCAAACTGCACCTGTAAAACCGTCTTTTATAAGGGTATACCTCGAATTGTTGTCACTGCACTTAGAACTATTGTAAAGGGCGAGCCGCTTCTGATGAATTATGGATTTGGCTATTTTTACAACCGCCAGATGTTTGAGCTAAACCCTTTGTTTCTGGATCAATGGATTTCAAATGTAACTCTTGGCAAAAAAACGATAGAAGCAGCTTTTGAAGATACCAGTCTAAATGGCGAAGAGAGGAGAGAGGTATATAACTATCTCTATGAATTTCCTCACTATTTCGTGCAGCGCATCAAACAAGGAGTGCTTACGAAAAAGAAGGTATTAGAATTTGAAGCAGCCATGAAATCACTTCCGCCGATGGTAGGTCTTAACTTTCCTCGCTATATACATGATGCCATTGTCAAGCGTATTGAAGCCTTAAATTAACCAAGCCTTTTAAATTCATTTCTGGCATACTTTTTCGGCAATTAAAGCGGAAATGTATAACTATGTGCCCATTATCAGTTTTTACCCAAGAAAAATGGGATTTTTTCTTTTCTGAAGAAAAGTACCAAAAAGCAAAAGCAGAAAAGAAGCCAGTAGCAGAATTTATGATTGCCCTCGGCAAGCCAGATAGTGAGGTAATGCAAGCTGTACGAAATGATCCGACCTGCCTAAAAAACCCATGCAATTTTTTTAAGTTATCAGTGTTGACTCTTGCCATAATGAAGGGGAGAGACTCCCTCATTGAGCCGCTTGTGCAAAAAGGCGCTTCACTTAGCGACGAAGACCTCTTTGGCTGGCGCCCAGTGCATCATGCAGCATTGGCAGGGGACCATATCTTTAAAATCGTTATAGGTCAAAAAGCTGATACAAAAGTAAAAACGCGTGCAGGTGCAACGTGCGACGACATACGCCGCTACGCCGGTATTGACGTGGCAGATGCAACCAACCGACATGCAAAGGTAGCTCTCGAGCAGTTTGGCATGACGCGATATAGCGACTATCCTTACTACCCGCAAGAGATGCTTCAAAAGCTCTGGCAGACAAAACCGCAAGATGTGGGCCCTGTCTCAAGTGAGCAGTTTGATAAAGCCCTTGAGCATGGCGTTAAAGTCGACGTGCGTGAAGTTGGCTTATCTGTAAAAAGCTGGGGAGCCTTTGCCGCCGAAAAATTTGAGGCAGGACGTATTCTTTTTGCCTATAGTGGAGAGTATGGCGAATGGAAAGACAAAATGAATATGCAAGGTGCCTTAGTAGCACGAGCCACCTGGCAGCGCTACCAGCTAGGCACGTTAAATGCAGAAAGAGTGGGGAATGTTGCTCGCTTTCTTAATGACGGCTTTCCAAACTGTCTGGTTATCGGCTCACCACTTTATAGAGGATGCGATGACTGGAAGTTTTTTGTGGTGTGTGAAAAAGGGGGCATAAATCCAGGTGAAGAGCTCCTTTGGGACTATGGACTTGGCGAATGTATGCTCAAATGGAATAGCCTCTATACTATTCCTAACAGGCATAAAATGCATGAATTCATCAAAAGCACAACAACAGAATTCATCGACAGCTATATAAAAAGGCACTCATTTGATTGGAACCCTGGCCTTGCCATTACACGTAAAAATCATGACGCACACCTGCAGGCAGCAGGATACCTTACCCAGATATGGTACTGCTTTACGACGCCTCTTGCTACCTTAGATCTTTGGTGTGAGTCGCTTATCACTGCAGAACAATGGTTTAAGTCACTTAAGTACTTTTCAAAAAACCATCCAATTGCAAAAACAGCTGTTCATCGAAACAGTTTGGCATTGGTCGTGCTTTTCCACAACAGCCTCGTGCAGCTTGAAGAGCTTCTAAAAACTCAAAAACCAGCTCGAATTAAAGAGATTAAAGGATGGCTCAGCGAGCGGCTTTCCACCCGGACAGCGATGGAGCTTTCTGAGATTATCGTAAAACTTGTGATCTGGCTCAATAACCCCGTACGTGATAGTTGGGATGACTTTTCGTCAGCATTAGACAAAATGATCCCTCACAACCTTGATCGCGATATAACCCAACTTAGCCTGGTAAAAAGCTACACAAACCTTGTTACAAGCAAATGAATCCTCTACAAAACGCACCAAAGGTAATTTCTGAAATCGTAACGTCGCTAGACAATCACCGATCCCACAAACTGGATAAAGGCAACATTCACAAAATAGTGAATCATGGATTATGGCTTCTAACGCTCGACGGCGCAGAATGCGAGTATATTTCAAAAGAAAGAGTAGCATTGCCATGCAGCCTTTTGGTAGATCGAAGCCAAAGGCGAGTATCGATCATCTTGGAAGAGTGGGGATATAGCCCCCGACAGCCAAGAACCAGATGCTCTGATGTAATAGAAATTTGCCTGCAGAATCAAAAACCTACTCTCAGCGAGGCTATCTGCTATATCGATACGGAAAAAGCATCAATTGTGCATGAGAAAAAATATGGGGAAGTAATGAGCGTGGCAGGCGCTTCCGATGGATTGAGATATACAGCCCCCAAGTATAACCCAGTGCCGCTAAAACCACTATTTTTTGACATTATTCGAGAAGTGGGAATGCTTATTTGCCAGATGCATTCAGATGGGTTTGTGCATGGTAATATTATACCCCGCGTCATCCGACAAGCTCCAAATCGAGGCTACGTGCTTACAGATTTTACCTTAACGACAGCTATATCGGAGAAAAAACGAGAAGCTGACTGGTACAATTTTGGCTGCACACTCTACAAGATTTTCCTCTTAAAAGATCCTCCGTGGAAGAAGGAAAACACTCCAAATAGGAGGCGCAAAAAACTCGAAGAAGCGCTAAAAGAGTTTGCAGATAAAAAAGCAAAGTGTGCTGACAGGGGGTCTAGAGCCTTCTACAGCGTGTTTGAGAGCCTTTTTGGCCCTGAAAAAATGACAAACACAACCTGCAATAATCTTGTTGCATCATTTGCCAGCATCGAAGAGAGCTCAATACAAATTGAAGACTGTACAGTGCACCTTAAACGTGATTGCACGCCTCCAAAGATTTGAACGGGCCTTTACATAGTCATAGGATTACGTGACAAGTGCCTTCATTCTTTCGTGGAGCGCATTAACGAAATTCATCTCGGTTGAACCTTCTGGGTAGCGCCCCTTTGGTTTATTCACTGCGATTTGTAATAATTTTGTAATCTCAACACCTTCATTCTGTTTATCGATCGCGCTGGCACTGTTTGATATTGAAGGGTTTACAACACGCAAAAAGAGGAAGTCTATCAGCTGCTTTGTAACCTGATCATCTACATTCCATTGTGAATATGCAGATTGTTTTGCGGGGGCTGCATGTTCTTTTGCAGCACTAAAGAGTTGTGTCAGCTCTGCTTCAAACCTCTTGTTGAGATCCTTAACAGACTGTGGAGCGTTTCCCCAAGCATTTTCGACAAATGTCAATGCACGATCAACTAAGGGGCTGTTTTTAGCGAAATTATCTTTCTCGACCTTAGCGAGAAGCCCCATGCACTCGTGTATAACTGAACCACCAGGCGCAAGATCAGGCATGGCAGCAAATACTGCACCTGTATATAAATCCACAGCCACTGAACCCGCTCTAAAGCGAGCATCAATGTTCATCGAAGATGAGGTCATAGCTTTAATTTCCGCTCTAAGAGAGGCTACCGCAAGCTCTTTTGCCCTCTCGGGTCCTAGAGCATGTGATAAAAGTGCGATTTTGGCCGCTTTTGCCTCCCTCAACTTAGGGTCATTTTCAGCTTTGCCTATTCCTTTTTCGCTAAGTTTTTCAAGAAGCACGTCATGGCCAGTTCCCGTTTCTTTAAAAGAACGAGCCAGCTGTACAGTATCGCTTCCTAAAGCATCATCGAGTAATCTAAAGAGTGTAGACTCTGGCAGGTGCGATTGCACCTGTGAGCCAGATAGTTTACCTACCAATTCTTGAGGCTTTAGATCATCGGCAAGAAAATCAAGAAGAGGTCCAACATCCTCGGGCTTTGCTTGCTCTGCTGCCTTGAGTAGCACGTTGGCAACATCTTCGCCACTGGGTGGTTTAAATTTACCACGAAGGGTTCCAACAAATGTCGCTTTTGAAAGTTCAAGATGCTCGCCACTATCATCTTTTACTACTTTCAGGACGTATTTACCCTTATCAGAAAGGCTGTTAAATTGTTTCAAGGCATCAAATGTAAGCTTTGTTGCTGGATTTTGCTCGACCTGACGAGGCGAAGTCTTTACAGCACCCACAACGGCCTCATCGTTGAGAAAAATAGGTCTACGTAGTCCAACTTGAACTCCTACGAGTTCTCCTTCTGAATCGGATCTTTTGGCAGCTTTCCAGCTTCTTTTGCCCTCGGAGTCTGAGCCTTCATCGGATATAACGGGTTCTTCGATCTTGGGGTTTAATTCGACAGTATCATCATCTTCCAAGTCGCTTCCTATGGATCTGCGCGCGGCATTATC
>JAFEGT010000114.1 GCA_018239765.1 Verrucomicrobiota bacterium | reverse complement strand
GATAATGTTCTTACAATTATCAATCCAAATATCACTGCAAAGGGCATTCTTTCAGCAGTAAATGGCATCGATCCTATTGGACCATATGTCAATGGCCCAGGCGTAAATCCCAATACGCTTATTCAAGGCAATTTGTCATCAGATCCTGCAACGGGCTCTGGAACCTATCAAGTAGCCCCAACTCCTGATGTAGACCTAACCGTTTTGACAATTTCAGTTCAGTATGCCCCCATTTCTTTTGGATCTGCCATTTTACCTGACGGAAGATTGGTTTTCGTTGGCGGTGAAAATAATGGTTCGTTAGATGATTTTATATTTGAAGAGCCAGGTAGTGGGTATTGCTGGCAAAGTAATGGAGCTGTGTATGATCCTGTTGCTGACAACTGGACTGCGATAGATCCACCAGATTTTTTTACAATACGTTCTTTAGGGCCTCCTCCTGCTGCCGGAATTCCATCTGCTGGCGACTCAGCAACTGTTGTTTTATCAGATGGTACCTATATGATTTCAAATTCACTTTCACAGCAGCATGCTCTTCTAAATCCAAATAGCTTAACCTGGATAGAGACCGGCACTTCGACTAAATTTGATAATAATAATGAAGAGGGTCTAACGTTGCTTCCTTCAGGTAAAGTTCTCGCTGTCGACGATGGCTGGGTTGCCGAAGTTACGACAAATGTTCCAGGCTTTGAACCCTTTTTGGCATTAGTTTCAGGCAATACAACCTTTTTTTCAGATTTTACCTATCCAATTATCGCAGAAGCAGTGCTCGCCACACCAGATATTAATGGTTGTACCATAGACTCATCGGTCGCAGGTAAAATTGTAATTAGTGTTCTTGGTCAAAATTGTGGAAATTTAGGGATAGCAGATGCTGTAGCTGCTGCCGGTGGTGTTGCTTCAATTGTAGTAAGTCCAGTGGGCGGCGCTTTTAGCCCAGGCTCGTATGGCGCTACTATATTCAATGCTGAAGTTGGGCCTGAGGTAGGCAATGCATTAATCGCCGCTATTCAAAATGTTCCTGGTGGTGTAGTTCTTGGAATCAGTAGTCCCTTAGCTGGAAATAATAGCGAATTATATGATCCAGAAACCGGGACATGGACGAGTATTGGTAATACTAATGTAAATCTTATCGATCCATTTACTTTTGAAGTTGGCCCGGGATTATTGATGGCAGATGGTACGGTCTTTTATGCTACCGGAGACCAAACAACAGCAACTGCTGGTACAAATGCTATTTTCAATACTGCCACTAATTCTTGGAGCGTAGGTCCTCGCTTTCCTATTGCACCAGAAGGGCAACTCACAGCTGGAGATCTGCCAGCTGTACTTTTACCAAACGGAAATGCCTTTATAGAAACAGCTCCTGGATTTTATAATCCACCACTCTATTTCTTTGAATTTGATGGGCAAAACCTGATAGATGAGCCAACGCTTGTGGGTAATCCCGATGTGCCCTTTGGTAGTATGGTTCTTTTGCCAACAGGCCAGATTTTAGCAGCAACCTATTCGACAGATGTAGAAATTTATACACCTGCCGATCGTTCATATAAGAAAAAGTGGGCTCCTAAAATCTGCGAAGTTGAGCGTACGCTACATGCTGGAAAAACCTATTCTATTTCAGGAATTCGTTTTAATGGTATGTCTCAAGCTCAAGCTGTTGGAGATGAAGATCAGGCAGCTACCAACTTTCCTCTAGTAAGAATTACCAACCATAAGACAAAGCATGTACGTTATGCTCGTACACATGACTTTAGTTTTATGGGCGTAGCTTCTGATATGAAGGTTACAGCACTGTTTGACCTACCTGATGATATAGAACTGGGCTGCAGCAGCCTAGAGGTAGTCGCGAATGGCATACCATCAAAAGCTGTGAATGTGAAAATTCACGATTGATCTATCAGTTCGTGCGGTTCTCGCACGAGATGTAGGATCTAGTAGACCCAAGAGATCGTCCATAAGTGATCCCTTGGGTCTATTTTTTTCACATGCGTAATTCGGCCATGGCTTGTATATAGTTGCAAATGGTGTAGTTTTTAAAATTAAGCTATGTGGTACTATAAGGGTATGGAGCTACCAAGAATTCAGGACTTTTTTAGGCAACTATTTGTTGAAACAGCCCGCCAGGCAAAATCTCGGCTGGTTAGTCTGTGGAAGGCTGTTGTGAACTCCCCAGCAATTAACCCTCGCGAACGTATGATTCGTGCGGCGCTACTTGATGTTGGTGCGGCGCTGATTGAAGATTGGACAACAGGGGTTCCAAAGCCATTTCTTGCGCCAATAAAGCTCTTAACGAGGAAGATTACCGATAAAGCCCCGCTGACAACGCGGGAAGTGTGCCTGCTACTTGTATGTTGCAGGGAGTATCTTAAGCAGGAGCCTGATCAAGTAGATCATCATCTATTTGTTTTAGTGCATGCGCTTGAAACACGAGGGCTGATAAAGCTTCCTGTAGCAGATCCTAAAAGCTGCAGGGACGAGATGTACGACTACATGGAACAACTTTTGCTAAAAAAAGATGAGCCTGAAATCGGCCCGAAACTCCGGGAGTTTCTTGATGTTTCTATACTTAATCCTCTTGGCTCGAAGGGGCCAAAAGTGTGGGTGGAAAATCCAGGGTTAGTCGTCCATTTTGATGAAGAGCAAGTAAAAATGTTTAAGGCTCTTGATGAAAAAAACCTGGGTCTTATTGTTGGCTGGACTAAAGATCCTCTGTCCTTAGCTAAGCTGAAGGGGATTATTGGCTTAAAGTCGATTGACAAGGTCTATTTTCCCGGGGAAAGCTCACCCACATCAATTTCTTTTATAGGCTCTTCTCCAGAACTTGCTTCATCCTTAGATTTGCTTAGAGACAAAAAAATAGACCTTGCGCGAGCCCCAGAGCTACGGGCGTTAGGGATATGGCTGATTGGAATTGGACATGCAGAATTTAAAGCTCATGAACTCACTGACTTTTACTCTTATATTGTTAACTATGTGATGCCTGTAACCGGCTCTCTTTTTAACAAAATAGACCTAGAGGCCTGCACGCAGGCAATACGCACGTGGGAAAATCGTGAAAGCTGGTCGCCTGAGGAGGGGGCTCGGTATCAAGAGGCAATGATGGACCTGTATCAGTGGTATTTAGATTGGGAAACTGACTTTCCAAAGGAGCTCTTGGATGTCTTTCCAAAACTTCGTGAGGTTATGAGCATTCCTCAAGAGGAGCTAGAAAAGTGCGCAAAAGCAATGATGTATTCTGTGCCTTGCAAGGTGACTATTGCCCCCATAGCAAAAAAGATCCAAAACCTCATGAAAGACCTTCCTGGACCAACAGAAAAAAAAGACCGGCTAAAGCTGAGTGAGTTCTATTTTCTTAAGGAGGTACTGAAGCTCAGATCCTGCCCTTTTTGGCTAAAGCAGGAGACCTTTCAGTTATGGAAAGATTTTGCCGAAAGGCACCTCATGCTTCCAACCGAAGAGAAGATTCTGGTAAGTTTTGCGAACCCCAAAAGAGACTATAAGCTTGATCGAGACGAAATGAATCCACTTGAGAGGGTGTGTGAATTTGCTCTTAACCACATTTTTGGCCGTCACGTATACCTTGCTATAAAAGATACACAGGGCGTGTTACGTATACGGGGTATTACCCATGAAAAGGGTGAGGTATTAAAGCGCTTTATGAAACCGCGTATGGATGTCTATGAGCTCAATCTTGACCAGCTTGCACGAGATGTGCCCGAAGAGCTCAAGAGCAAATTTAAAGAGCTTTTTCCTAAATATCTAGAGAGGGTAGCAGAGAGATTCGTTGAGCTCGATTACCCTTCAGACGACATTGCAAGAATAGTTGGCAAACTGCTCGTGCGCCCAAAAAAAACTCCAAGTGAGATGTACCTTACAAAGGAGATGACGACAAACTTTTGCAGCGAATTTGTGATGCGCTGCATCGTAGAAGCGACTGAAAAGACCTTTCAAGAGCTGAACCTTGACCCTCCCAAAAACGCAGGCTATTATGGCTTACGTGAGAGGCAAAATCTTGAAGCGCTACTACCCAATGAGCTTGAACGACGCATGCGTAAGCAGGGGCTTATTCGCCCACTCACCAGAGTCGATCAAATTATCAATAATCTTGATAAATAGTACACAAGTCGGTGCTATCACTTCACTGAGTCAAATTTCGATAGACAAGTGGCTGCAATTACGATGCTACAATTACGATGCTACAGTTATGCTGTTCGAGCGCTTGCCAGTTATTAAACTGCTTAAGTTCATCGGTGGCATGCAGCCGAATCCACTCAATATCGTTGAACCCTACTTCACGAAGTGCCCGCTCATAGGTATCTTGACTCCAATGAACATTATCAAATCCGCAAACCTCAGTGCCCTCTAGATCGTATATAGTAAGGCGAAAGCGCGAACCATCTTTATAGGGCTCATCAAGCCAGTGTGACGAGTGGCTTGCATTGGGCTGGCGGGTAACGATTGGATCAGGGGGCACGGTGAGGGCCACAAGCCTTTTACCTTTTTCAAGATGCAGTGCGGCGTTTTTCATCATTTGAACAAGCGACTCATAGGTCGCGGCATAGTTAAAAAGAAAAGCCGCTGTTACCATATCATAGGTGCGGCCCATGGTAAAGGCTTTTGCGCAGTCCATCACATGATAGCATATGTTTTGGGATCTTTGGCGTGCTAAGGCAATCATTTCAGGTGAGACATCAATCCCAGTAACCTTTGCCCCTTGTTGAGCAAGGAGGCGCGAGCTGTAGCCGCTTCCACAGGCAAGATCAAGAACTTCTAACCCCTCAACATTGCCCACAGCCTTCATCCACGCAGCATAGGGGAGTCTATTTTGTGGGTGGTCAAGCCTGTCACTGCTACTATACTTTTCTGCTAACTCTTTATCGTACTGCATAAACTAGATAAAAGATGTTTTCCAGAGGCTTGCTGCTATATCCCACTGCAGGGTTAGGTAGCAGCCATCTTGGCCATTCAGAAAGCGTGAGAGGTTTTCTTGGACTTTTATCATGGGAGAGTCCTTATCAAATGTGCGAGCAAGAACCACCTCAGCTAAAAGCCGAATGCGGCTATGTTCTTTCATGGCATCTTTATACTTGTCACCAAGTTCTTCCTTATCCCACAGTGTTGCAAAGTGGTTTGACTGTTCCATAAGTTCGGTGCGATTGCCTGTAAAACCCGATCCGTTTTCTTTAAACATGGCGGCAATTTTTTCTGTTCGCTTTTGAATGATATAGGTTGAAAGTGCTTGCGCGATATCGTTAATAGTTCGTGAGGCATCTCCAACAGCAAGGTCAGCTTGTGTGATTGCTCTGTCTACAATGAGTGAGAGCTGTATCGGCACTATTGCAAGAGCTCCGAGAGCAATGCCAACAGGAGTTGAAAACAGGATGGCTGCTGTCGCCCCTAATGCAACAAGGGCAACCGTGGCTACTTTGCAGGCAAGATCTTTTACAAAGAAGTGCTGCTCATCTTTACGTTTGAGGGCATCGGCATACTCTTTTGTAACTGGCATGGCAGATTTTGCCAGCAGTTCAAGGTTTTGTGCGGCCGAGTTTTGCTGCGATAGATAGACAGTCATAGAGCCTCCCTTTTTTAAGGCACTATAGAATAAACGTAAATCTTCAGCAATAGAGGTTTTGGCTAAATCGTCTTTCACCTAAAGGCAAAAAATGTCTGAGTCTACCTGGGTCACGACGTGGCTGGTTTTGTCAATATGGGCAATGGGGTGTCTTCGTTAAAGCTTATTTTAAGCGACACTATAGACTTTAAAGCTGTTTAAAACAGGCTTAAAGAGCTGCTTGCAAAACTAAAGCCCATGGAAGGTCGATGACTTCATGACCATGGGGCCCATGCCCATGTGCGTTAACCCAAGGGAGCCTGCAGCTCTTTTCAGACTGAAAGTCTGGGTTTTAAGAGCCTAGGGCAACGCCCTAGGTAAATTGTGGAGGTTTTTTTGCAGGGTGAAGCCCTGCGTTATAGTAGACATTTTTCACCTTCGCCGCTTGCTATAACGCAGGGCTTCACCCTGCAATTCTGCTTCATACTATACCTAGGGCGTTGCCC
>JAFEGT010000113.1 GCA_018239765.1 Verrucomicrobiota bacterium | reverse complement strand
CGGCAAAAAGTACAAAAAGTGCTGCGGTGTCAATAAGGACGAGCTAGTAAAAAGCTAACTCACCTCTTAAATTAGCCTCTTGTAATTCTAGGCCGTGCAAGTAATGCACGGCCTTTTTGTTTATAGACTTGGCAAAGCAATTTATGGAGTGACTCACATAAGTAGAGTCACTCCAGATGCAAACGTGAAAGGGGCCACCCGACCAGCGGGCTTTCCTGTTTTATCCTTGTCCAGAATAATTTTGTTATGTTAGTTTCCTTCTAAAAATAAAGGAAGTTAGAAGCAATATGAAAAAGTTTTTCACACTTGTTGTTACATTATTTGCCATTGTTGGGATATAAATTGTGTGTTTGCTATTGTGGACTGAATTTTTGTGACGACCTGATTCGATATTTTCATGATTGGAGTCCATGGTAAAAATTTTACCACGGAAGGATCTACATATCAGCATCTTGCGTCAAAAAAATCCTTAAGTTGACACCATTGGGACCGGCCCCGATCACTTAGACTGCTTGGAATCTACGAAAGCTGGGTGAGGGCTTTATCAGCGCTTGAGCCGTGTGCAGGGAAACTTGCAAGCACGGTTCTTAGAGGAGGCAATCATCGCAAGATGATTGCCTTACTCGATCATTAAAATCTGAATGATTAAGGTTCGATACGTGTGAATTCTTTATAAATTCTTTGAGCTTCTTTTTTGCTCAATTTTTTAACGGCAGCCTTACCTACAGCCGTAGCTGCTGTAGATGGTATTTCATGAATTGTTGTGTAATAGCGTCTTTTCTTACAGCATTCTCTAAAGAGATTGAGGTCTATGGAGTTAGCCATCGTTTGATGACCTAAATCATTTGGATGTAACTGGATTGGATCTGTAGTTACATATTGCGGAGCAAGAGCATTTGGATTTTGTGGGTCTCTCAAGAGAAGATCAAAATCAAATACTGCATCGAAAGCTCCGCTTGTGCGAATCCAGTTGTTAACTATGTCGCGATTTTGAGGGAACCCGGAGTAGATAAACGGAGTTATCGTGCAGCCATATACTTTTACGTTAGGATCTACCTTCAACCGTGTAATGATTTGTAAATAACCATTAATTAGCTCTTGGGGAGATATGCCATTATTAATATCGTTTTCACCAACCATCACTATGATATGTCTACGGCCGGTAACTGAGAGGGCATCGCGATTGAGACGGCTTAAAAGGCCAGGCCCTAAGTCGCTCGGATCGGTTACTCTATTGCCGCCGAGAGCTTCAGTTGCCACGGCGTGAGGAAGCTTATTGTTAAGTAATCTTTGCGCGAGGAAATTTCCAAGGCGGTGATTTGCAGAAACCTCTGTTGATGTACCATCGGCAATTGAATCTCCCAAGATTACTACCGTGTTAGCTGGTGAGCAGCTGCACTGCTCTTTTGGAAGCACCTCAACGGCCGTTACGTAATATAGGAAGCTTCCCAGTTCCCATAGACCAAACAGAGGTGGCACAATGATTGGGTCGTAATTTGCACCGGTAACATCTTGAGTAAAATCACCGTTTGATTTTCCAATATAAGAAGTTTGGAGACTTGCGCTGTGCATCGTTGCGTCACCAATATTTGTGGGGTCAGTATACATACTAATTGCTAAATCAGATTCTGCAGGAACTTTGATGCTGATAGGGTCGCTGAGGACCACTTCGCCTACCTTAATTGTTACTTCTGGATGACCGCTAAATGTTACCTCTCTATCTGTCCCAGGAATGATATTTGCACCTGAATCAACACGTGCAACACGAGTTTTAGCAATAGTGAGGGTGTCGCTCCCTACTTCATTGGATAGTCTAACACGAACTTGTTTGCCACCAATGCTTACATGTACAATCATGCGAACAGTTTGGTCTGCTAAATTAACAGGCGGGTATACTTCTTGAGCTTGCGCTGCAATATTAGGCGACGCACTAAACGTGGTTACCCAGGTTGGATTTTTGCAATCGCATTTTTTATCTGATTTTTCATGCTTTGAGCTGTGGCTTTTAGCAAACAGACCACCACTCGTTAGCCCTAGGCCAAGTACGCACAAAATTAATATTCTCTTCATTTTTCCTTCCTTCAATAAATAGTTTCATTTTTGAAAAACCCAAAACATTCCGGTGGTTAAGGGTTGTGTTAACGCACTGGAGTGATCCCTTTTTTTGTTGACCACTTTTGTTCTAATTTCTAGCACACCTTTTATAAGCAAGCAAATTTTTTTTCTAAGCCCGTATGCGCTCTTGCAAAAACTCTGCAAGTTCGCCGAGCTTTAGGTCTAGAGCGCTTTTTTCTTTTAGGGTTTTTAGTAAGAGGCTGAAGGGGATTTTTTGGTTGTAGTAGGTTTCTAGGGTTTCTGCAAGGACTACAGCGTCTATGGTGCTCATGAATGAAAGGGGCCGGATGAAAGGGGCCGGATACTGAAAGGGGCCGGATACTGCGATTCGTGCGATTCTTTGTTCAAATCGCACGAATCGCAGTATCCGGCCCTTTTCATTAGTATCCGGCCCTTTTCATTAAAATAGAGCCCTTACAGTAACCTGGTATCAAAAATTGTGTATCTACCGTTGGCCCATGTTTTTGCGGGGCCTGCGCCATCTGAATATTCGTACGCAGCAAGGCCGCCCAGAGCATGCAGAGGTTTTTTATAGTTGGGGGTTATTCTATCTTCGCAAAGTAATGGAAGCTGTAAGGCATCTGCTTTTTGCCTTGCTGCAGAGAAAAGGGCTGCCTTATCTCTGTCTGAAAGTGGACCCTTGCTATAGATTTTTTCCATAAACAGCACAGGTTTTTCTCCGTCCCAAAGAAGCTGAAGCTTGCAGCGTGCGATAAATGGCCCGTTTTGCTCTGTCGATACCTTAAGCACCCTATTCCACCCATTAAGAAGATAGCCTAATAGTCCCCTGTTCAGATGCGGATCACCGCTTACAGCTTGGCAACTTCCATACACCTCTGTACCTGAAAGAAGAAGATCATATGGATCGTCACTATCAAATACTTTAGGTGCCTCAACCAGTTGAGACACCACCTTTAGCTCCTCTTGCAGGTCTTTAAGAAATTCTAGCTGGTTAATCTGCTCTACACTTTTTACAAGACGACTTAAAAGTGCGGTGCGCTCAGCTATGGGCCTTACCTCACTATCAGCATATTCAATGAGAGTTACTTGAAACCGTAGAGGGCTAAATTCACCTTGCTTTACCCTAAAAGCAGGATCTTTTAGAGCATTCTGAAGCTCCTCTTTGACCTTTTGATCACCTGCCAAATAGCGTGTGACATAGGGAACTTCAATGGTAAGATGCTCTTTTGCACGACCTAGCCACTCCTTGGCAGAAATTTGGGTACTTTTTGTATCACTTTTTATAGCAAGACTCTCCTGCCATTTTGCTACAAGCTCAGGGCTATAAGACTCAAGTGTTGCCATATGGGGGCTTGTTTCTTGACTGTAGCGTTTTTGTCTAAAGGTACCATCCATAACGGATATAATAACATCTTTTAATGATGCTAAGGATTTTGTGTCATTTATACTTGCAAGCTTGGCAGCATAAATATGGATTGCTGTGGGATTACGGCTAGATCCAAATGTCTTGGCATACTGTTCTCGAATACCCGCAACCTCTGAAAGAGCCAATCGCTCCTGAAAGAGTGCCTCTAAAATCTCTTGAGGCTTTTTATTTTCTAAAAGTTTTTCAGGCTCCTTAAAAAGAAAAACTGAGTTGATGGCCTGAATGTTTGTTAAAGAAATATCCTGAAAAAGCTTTTGTAAAAGTCTATTTTTCTCGTCACTCGTTACTTCCCATACCGAAATACTCAACAAAAGCTCCAGAAGAGGATCATGCATTGTGTACAGATCAAAATTTTTGTTTTTTTCTGTAGTCTGACGAATCTTTTCTAGTAGATCTTGGTTTATCCCTTGTGATTCAAGTTCCATGTAGACAAGTCTGGCAAGGGGCTTCCATGACCCTTTTTGATTCCACTTTTCAGTTGCGGCAAAAACGTTTTCATCACGTGCGACAGTTAAAAGAAGTTTTGTCAATTTTTCCTTTAAATCAGCTCTTTCTAGAGTAACAAGTGATCGAATCAGCCCATTTTCCTGAGTCCATGAACTATGCGCCTGCCGAAGAGCCAGAAGGCATCCAACAAAGCACATCATCTCCTCATTCGGGATCTCAGAACGCATAATATCAGCAAGTTCGTTGCGGTATTTTGCTCCGAATCGCATCTCAAACATCCGCTTACTTTCTTCTGGCGACTTTCCTCGTAGCTCTTGTGCAAAATAGAGAAGATCCCACGCCTCTGGCGACTTAAGTGTGGCGCGATCTGGTAAGGATTCAACTACACGTTTACGAGGACAGCCTGGAATGTCTGCATGCGAATCTATAAAAGCATTGATAAAAAACTGCAGCTTTGTGCTTTCGTCCGTGAGGCCAAAGTTATCGAGATACTGCATGGCAAGATCTCCCCCTTCTCTTGCAGAAAGAAGGGCAATTTCCCTACGGGCAGATTCATCTTTAATTCCAAAATTTGCAATATATTGACCCACCTTCATAGGTTGAACACGAGCACATATCTTAGCAAGGTCTACAAGGATATTTTGATCTGTAAATCCAAACGTATTTATATGTTCAGCTACAGCGCCATCGCTTGCTGCCCCACGCCTTGCAATCTCTAAAAGAACCAGAGGATCTGTTATGCCAAAATTTTCTAAAAAAGCTGCCATATTTCCTGTATTAGCAGCACATATTTTGGCAATATCGATAAGCGTCTGTTTATCTGTGATACCAAAATTACCTATATTTTTTGCTGTATCTCTACCAGCATCAGCCGCGCACAGTTTTGCAAGCCTGGTAAGAAGTTCGGTATCCTTTAAGCCAAAGTTTGTGATATACTGGGATGCAGCGCCACTTTGTTTTACCGCGATACATGCAATTTCTTTTAAAGCTTCTTTATCGGTAATGCCAAATTCAGCAATAAAGTGCGCTAAGCCCTTTCCATCGTTTCTGGCGCACACTTTGGCAATAGCAATCAACAGTGCTGGATCTTGAATATTGAATTTTTTTATGTGCTCGGCTGTTAGTCCTCCCTGGTGCTCAGCACAGGAAAAGACAATTTTTTGAAGATCGTCGTTGCTCAGAGCAAACTGTTGAATATACATTGGTAAATCGCTCTCTACAAGCGCGCATAATGAAGCAAGCTCAAATGAAGCTTTGCTGTCGGCAATTTCAAAATTTTCGAAATGAGTAGGAAACAGTCTCGTTGCTCTATTCGCACATATGCCGGCAAGCTCAATGCGCTGAGCGGGGTCGTCTATATCAAAATTTTTAAAGTAAAAGATTACACCATATTGACCTTGATTCTCCAGACAAGTTTTTGCAATTTTTACTCGATCTTCTAGTTTAAGATTAAATGATGCGATCTTTCGGCAAATCTCAGTTGGCGTACTTTTTGCAATCGCGTCTGCAACAACAAACCGTAAAGTATCATCTACGAGTACAGCTGGATCAAGTGGATCATCTGATGTAAAAAGTTTTGCAATTTCCTGCAAAAGATTGTCTGTTTTTTCTTGATCTGGATCGCTTAATATTTTGTTATGAACCAACTGGGTGATATATTCCGTAAGAACTGCACGATCTGTTGCAGTGCGAACAGTGGCTGCAAGAGTGCCCAAATTTCGGATAGATTCGGGACTATATACCTTGGACTGTTCAATTGCGTTTTTTACAAGGCCTGATGGAATGTTGGGACCAGGCTTCTTTGCAAACCAATCATAGGCCCTTTTAGCCCCATCTCTAACCCATTGAAACATGCCATCGGGAGTAATCATTAGCTATTGCCCTTGCGTATACACCTCTATTACAATATATACTATATACACGTCAACAGCCACTGTCTAAAAAAACTTTTCTTTCTGGATGTTTAATTTTTTGGCTTATCTTGCTGCACAATGGAGCTTCAGAGCACAAGGAGCCACGTCGAGTAGCATCTTGCGATTCTAGGCCGTGCAAGTAATGCACGGCTTGTTTTTTAGTCTTCGGCTACGATGTAGCGTTTAAAGGATTCGTTAGACCAGTGCTGGTAGCTACAACCACCAGCTTTATAGCGGCTGTCATTTGTAAGCGTTGATGTAGAATCAACCACCATATCCATGGAAACATCAAAAAAAAGAGCCATGCAATATCGTTCTATAGATCCTGCCAAAGGCCTCTGCACTCTATGTTCTGTAGCTTTGATCGCATCATTCGTTACAAGCTGACCAAATTCACCTACCTGAAAAAGCATAACATCAGGATCATTTGCGACTACCTTCTCAAATTCGGTACCATTTGTGGGCTTTACAAAAAGCCCTGCATCAGCGGGTTCATCAACCTGTTTTCCCTCTTCAAAGTAGACAGCAGGAATGAGTGCAGTAAACAGGCCATGGTCAAAATGGGCACCGCACCATAATGGATTGTCGGACCTACCTTCTACACTTTTACGGTAGTAGAGCATCCTACCTACGCGAGGAATTCCATCGAGTGTAGAGGGACCTATAAGGTCTATTTGTTGCATAACTTGCACAGCAGTATCTGACATAAGCATGCCAAGCTCTTCGTAGGCTGTTTTGAGTTCGACTTCTGTTGGCCATTTATTAGATTCGTTGTCAGGAACAAAGGCGTAGTAGGAGACCTTGAGATCATCCACAACCCACTCCCCGTCAGCTCTTTTGAACTTTTCTTTGCCCTTCTCATACCCTAAAAAGAGATCACCTGCTTCGCGGTTTGGAGCATATTTTTCTTTTACCTCCTCTGGAAGCTGAAAAAAATGGCCAGCAGCTTCAATATAAGCGTTAACCTTTTCACGATAGCCAGGAATGCCTTTGATTCCAACGATCCCCTTTTCTAAAAGCGCACTTTTAAGCTGTTTAAGGGCCTCTTCATCCCTACTAACAAACTGATCATATGTAATAATATCAAGCTCTAGCACCCCAGCTGAGAGCATTGTCTGGAAGGCAAGCAAAATAGCCAGTACTCTTTTCATGTTACGTCCTCAAATTCGTTTGGAGTTTTTCTATAATGGGTACATTTGTATCGGGAAAATCGTAAGATGAGAGCTCATCGATCGTGACCCATGCCATGGCCATATGATCAAAGAGCTGCGGCTCGCCAGTAAAAGAGGTCACCCAAAAGATCAGCATTTCGCATGGTCTTGAATTGAGCGTTAGACTCGTTGTACAGAAATGATCGCCTATTTCGGCCTGTATGCCTAGCTCCTCTACTAACTCGCGTCTAAGGCAATCCTGGATAGTTTCGCCGGGTTCTTGCTTGCCTCCGGGAAATTCCCATTTGCCATAAAGAGGTCCGGGCTTTGATCGTTGAGCAATTAAAATTTTACCATTACGCTCAATGATAGCAGCAGCAACATTACTCATCTAAATTTGAAAGGGAATAGAGACCTAAGCAGAGAAGGATGAGCGAAGAGCCCACAAAATAGGGCCAGCAGCCTACATTCCACTCCAGCACAAAGGTGCCGTTGGTGCCAAATAGCTTGATTATTACGCCAAAGAAAAAGAAAAAAGATGCCGCTAAGAGACTTGCAAGCGATAAAAGCACTGTAAATGCTTCTGGAAGGGCACTTGGCGCCTGCTCGGCACATAGCACCTGCTCGGGAGCCGCTATTGGGCTTGCAGGCACGTGTATTTGAGCAATTTTATCCACAGGAGATGAGCGATCGATATCCTTGTTGCAGTAGGGACATTTTACTGCATACTCGTGCACCAACTCTTCACAGTGGCTACAAAAAATTTGACTACTACTTAGGTTTGCTTTCATACACTCTTATGATATGTCTTCTTCTCTGTTTTCATGCAAGTGCAAAATTGTTATAAAACCTGATTTTTGGGTTTTTCTCGTTGAATCTCAATGGAGAAAAACCCAAAAAGCAGGTTATAATAATAGGCAAAAAAAAGGATATACCCCCATGGACGAAAGAAAATTTGACGTTTGTGTAATTGGAAGTGGCCCTGGAGGATACCCTGCAGCCATAAAACTTGCACAAGCTGGCAAAAAAGTTGCCCTTATCGAAGGCAAGGAAATTGGCGGGGTCTGCCTCAACTGTGGCTGCATTCCCACAAAAGCACTTATTGCCAACGCCGAAGTGCTCACTCACATCCGTAAAGCAAAAGAGTTTGGCATTCAGGTAGATGGAGTTAAGGTCGATTTTTCTCAGATGCAAAAGACAAAGAATGAGACTGTTAAAAACCTCAAAAAATCCCTTGAGGGCCTTATCCTATCCAATGGCGTTACCATCATTCGCGGCTGGGCAAAATTTACCGGCCCAAAAAAACTGGAAGTAAAAGGACAAGAAAATTGTACGGTTACTGCCGATCACTTTATCATTGCCTCTGGCTCTGAGCCGAGAGAAATTCCCGCCTTTAAATTTGACAACAGCGTAATCCACTCATCCACAAGCATACTTCAGCTTGAAAAACTGCCAGAGAAAATGGCTATCGTTGGTGGCGGCGTTATTGGCTGTGAATTTGCATCTCTCTACAACGCTCTTGGCGTAAAAGTAACCATTATCGAAATGCTTGAGCGCATTATTCCACTTGAAACAGCTCCGCTCTCCCAAGCACTGACAAAGGCTTTTACCGGGCGCGGAATTGAAATTCAGACAGGTGTTGCCGTATCTTCAATTGAAAAAAGTGCAAAAGGGGTTACGATCACACTTGCCAACAAGAAGCAGATTGAAGCAAATTGTGCCCTTATAGCCATTGGTAGAAGCCTCAACAGCGAAAACCTCGGCCTTGATAAAGCAGGCGTACAGGTTGAGCGCGGCGCGATTGTAGTAGATGAAAGCATGAAGACAAATGTTCCTGGCATCTGGGCAATTGGCGATGTAACAGGAAAATCACTCTACGCACACGTAGCAACGCACCAAGGTATAGTTACTGCCGAAAATATTTTAGGCCACAAAGCACGCATGAACTACGATGCTGTCCCTGGCGTTATCTTTACCATTCCAGAAATTGGCAGCTGCGGCATGTCGATAGAAGAGGCAAAGAAAAGAGGCTACGCTGCAAAAGTAGCAAGCTATCCATTTCAGGCGCTTGGTAAAGCACAAGCTGCACACCAGACTGAAGGCTTTGCACAGATCGTCATCGACGAAAAGACAGGGCAGATCCTTGGTGGACAGGTTATTGGCCATGAAGCCGGCATCTTACTTGCAAGTATAGCCTACGCTATTGCAAATGAGCTTACTGTAGAGTGCATCACGGAGACTATACACGCCCACCCAACGCTTACTGAAGCATGGATGGAAGCTGCCTTCTTGCTGCAAGATAAGCCTCTACATTACCCACCGGTTAAAAAGAAATGAACCTATTGCCCGAAAACCCCCAAAAGGGTTGTGATGATGCCGTTGTCGGCCCAGGACGCTTTCCAAGCTGGCTTCACCGCAAGATGCCAGAAGGGAATCTTTTGCAGGTTACCAATGGCATCATCCAGAAAAAAGAGCTCTATACGGTATGTGAAGAGGCAAAATGCCCAAACCTTTTAGAGTGTTACTCTAAAAAAACGGCAACCTTTTTAATACTCGGTAAAGCCTGTACACGTGCCTGCAGCTTTTGCGACATTGACTTTTCTAAAGCCCCAAAGGCACCAGATGCCAACGAGCCAAAGCGAGTCGCAGAATCTGTAAAGGAACTTGGCCTCTCACACGTTGTGATAACAATGGTAGCGAGAGATGACCTTGCCGATGGGGGTGCTGGGCACCTTGTGGAAGTGATTAAAGAAGTAAGAAGAGAGTGTCCAAACTCCACAATAGAAACCCTCACATCTGATTTTGAAGGCAACACGGAAGCCCTTGATACAGTGCTTAACGAAAAGCCAGAAATTTTTAACCACAACGTTGAAACCGTACGACGTCTAAGTCCTACTGTGAGGCACAAGGCAACCTTTGATCGCTCACTTTCAGTACTGAGTTATGCAAAGCAAAAATGGCCTGAGATGCTTGTGAAGTCAGGAATTATGATTGGCCTCGGCGAGACAAAAGAAGAGGTGCTAGACACCCTAAAAGAGCTAAAAGATGCCGGATGTGATATTGTCACCATAGGGCAGTACCTTCAAGCAAGTAGATTAAAGCTTCGCGTGAAAGAATTTATCCATCCAGATATATTTACTGAATATGCCGATGCTGGACGTGCCCTCGGCATTAGCCATGTGTATGCAGGTCCATTTGTGCGCTCGAGCTATAATGCAAAGCTCTTTGTAAAGCGCAATAACCGCATGTATGAAATAGAGTCTCAATGAAAGAAGAATTCGATATAACAGCAAGAGCCCTTTTTGACTCTCTTCTCGAAAAATCCTACGAACGAGAAGAGACAGAAGATACTAATATTGGCGCCTACTACGAACCACCTCTTGATGGCCTTGACACATCAAACCTGCCGCTTTTAGAAGAAGAAGATCGCGATATCGTTATGCATCGCGATGCACACTTTGGAAAAAGCTTTAAACTCATGCTTGAGCATTATGAAGACGAAGGCATTGCAGCAGTTTTAGATGTAGATCCATCACGAATCGAATTTCTTATGGACCTTGAAGAAAAACTTGGAAGCAACCTAGCTCCATATCTACTTCAAGGGGCCGATGCTGAAAAAGTCGCTCAATCAATAAGGCTCTACAAGGCACTCAGAGAACAAAAAACGCCCCTCGTTTCGGCTATTAGCGAACTCATCCTTAGTGAAGAAGAGCCAGAAGTAGCAGCCAGCAAAGCCGCTCTTCATGGACCAAAGCTTGTCGAATATCTTATGCAGCTTTTGCAGACACCCACTTTTTATGATCCGCTCTTTCCCGGCTACGGCCAAGCTCCAATGCGCGCATGCCTCGCACTTGGAATGATGAAAGCTAAAGAGGCGATAAAACTGATGTTTGGGCTTATCGGCTGTGAAAATTTTGACACAGAAAGTGCAGCCGTACAAGCATTAAGCCTTATTGGCGAGCCTACAAAAACATTCATAATTTCGCAACTTCAGTCACGTCCTATTACCAAAAATAATGAGAGAGCTGCTATTGTAGCAAGCGCACTCGAACAGGATGATGAACTTATAGAGGCCCTTATCAGAGAGCTTGAAGATCCAACGATACAAAAAATCGAAAGTTTGGCTACCTATTTAGTTCTCGCCTGCTCTTATGTGCCAGAAAAATTTCGCGAGCGTTTTAAACAGCTTCTTCCAAAGATGCCAGAGTCCGTTCGTCATGAAATGACAACAATTTTAAAAACTAGCTAGCAAAAAATTCTGTTTCCAAATATCAGGAATAAAAAGAGACTATAAGGTAGGTATGGCACGAGACACTGAAGATATGGCCCGCCAAGGCGGACAAAATGGCGTCGAAGGTGGAATTAAAGAACTCCTTTCCCCTTCCAGCTTTTTTAGAGAAAAGTCACTTATTATCCTATTCTTTTTGGCAATTATCGCTTTTGCGATGACTGGTTGCGAATCCAATAAAACAATCGTTAACGGCCTTGATGAGCGCGAAGCTAACGAAATACTAGTCCTTTTAGCTCGAGAAAACATCCCCGCCTACAAACTTAAAGAAAAAGAGGGTGGCGGTGGTGGCGGCGCAAAAGTTTCTCTTTGGGATATTGCCGTTGATGCTCAAGATGCAAACCGTGCTATGGCTATCTTATCAGCAAATGGGCTTCCACGACGTCGAGGGCAAAACCTTATAGAACTCTTTTCTTCTGGCGGCCTTGTGCCCTCTGACATGCAGGAGAAAATACGCTATCAGGCAGGCCTTGCCGATAGCATAGCAAGCACCATACGCAAAATCGATGGTATTGTCGACGCTGACGTGCAGCTCTCCTTCCCAGAAGAAGACCCCCTTAACCCCAATGCTGCAAAGGGTCAGATCACCGCATCAGTCTACGTAAAGCACACAGGCGTTCTTGACGATCCTAATAGCCACCTTATCACAAAGATCAAGCGCCTTGTCGCAAGCTCGGTTGCAGGCCTTTCTTTTGATAATGTTACTGTAATACCGGACCGCACCCGCTTTTCTGAGATGAATATGTCTCGAGAAATGGCGTCGCAGCAAGACCTTGTTAAGGTCTGGACACTCATTATAGCAAGAGAATCGCTCACCCGCTTTCAGACGATCTTTTTTACTCTATCGCTCCTTGTGCTCCTGCTTGCTTTTTGCACCTTTTGGACAGCGTGGAAACTGCTTCCCCTCCTCAAAAAGCGCGGCGGGATAAAAGAGCTCTTTCACCTCTCACCGCTACCTGATGAATTTGAAGCTGCCAAACCAGAGGGTCAAGAGCCGCCAAAAGAAGAACAGAAAGTTCAGGAAGAGCCAAAAGGGCCTAAAGTTCAAGAAAATGTCGAGCCACCATAGGGCGCTAAAACATGCAGACTCATACCAACGGTACACTCTTTTTGCGCCTGCTGTTGAACAAATTTTCTACGGTAAAGCCAGATGCCTTGGCAAAAGCTATACCGAAAGAAGATGTAGAGGCTCTTGAAGCTCATAGGGTTGCGCATAACGACCCCTCTGTCATGCTCTTTCGGCCCAAAGAATGGCTCACCTCCATCGATAGCTCTTGGTTAAAGCCAACAGTAGAAAAGATGGCAAAGCCACTTCAAGAGGTATACAAAAAGGCATTTCCGAAGCAATTTGGCAATCCCAAAGACCCCCAAATCGCCTATAGCGATGCCATGCAGGAGTTTTTAATCCAGTTTTTGCATACTTCGTGGGCAGAAACTGAGGCTCCCCCCAAAGGGCTGTTGCCACACTGGGAAATGTCTCCCCTGCTTGATCTTTCAAAGTCAGAAATTTTGGATATTATTGATCTGCTTGCTATGTATGATCTTGTAGAAGAAATGCGCCAAATTGTAGATAAAAAGCTGCTTCAGGCAGTGCTTCAGCACTTAAGCACTGAACAGCAGCAGTACCTACGCGCTCTTTTACGTCAAAAATCGCGTCAAACGTCAACATCAATATCGGTGCGAGAACTTTTGAAAGAGGGAAATAAATTTCCCCAGATGCTCCATAAGCTTGGGTTGCAGCGCTTAAGCTTTGCACTTTCCGGTGCATCTGATGATTTTCTTTGGCATATTCTGCATACTCTTGATTTAAACCGTGCAAAATTTCTGCAAAATCATATAAAAAAGGAAGAGGTACCAAATCAGACGCCGCAGGCTCTGGTGCAGGTACAACATATTATCCACTTTCTTAAAACCGAAACGGCGCCGTGACGAACAAAACTAAGTACTTTAGCCTGATCTATGGTAATACCATCCAACAGGCACCAGGAACCAAGATTATACCCGCAGAGGATATCAGCCGCCTTCTTTCAAGCGAAGAGGTGCTCGCCAACGTGGTTGAAGAGGCTCAAAAGTATCGTAAACAGATCGCCGCTGAGTGCGAAGAGCTTAAAGAGCAAGCCATAAAAGATGGCTTCAAGGAAGGCTTTGAGGCGTGGTCAAATCAACTTGCGGCGCTTGAACAAGAGATCGGCAAGGTACAGGGCGAGATGCAAAAGCTTGTGATGCCAATTTCCCTAAAAGCCGCAAAAAAAATTGTCTCTTCTGAACTTGCGCTTAAACCTGATGCTATTTTGGAAATTGTGACCGGTGCACTTAAATCAGTATCGCAACATAAGCGCATAGTGATTTATGTAAATCAGCAGGATCTTGCGACACTTGAACAAAATAAAAACAAGATCAAAGACCTCTTTGAAAGCCTTGAGTCGCTCTCAATACGCGAACGGGATGACGTAGAACAGGGCGGATGCATTATCGAAACCGAAGGCGGAATCATCAACGCACGCTTAAAAGACCGCTGGAGAAACCTAGAAGCTGCCTTTGAAGCACTCGCCGACACCCTAAGGAAAAGTAGCACATGAATTACGCTATAGCATCACCCAAACGCACCATTCTTGCCCTTTTGCTCTTGGCAGGCCTCTTGTGTTTCATATCATCACTTACAGCTGTAACTACGACATCTGCGGCTCCTACAATGGCAAAGCTACCAGATTCTAAGCTTATGCCGCTGCCAAGCCAGATATCCAATTTTTCGACACTTTCGCGCCCATCGCTGATTACGCAAACAGCGGCGATTGCCTTTATGTCGCTGATGCCATTTATCGTGATGATTTTGACATCGTTTGTGAAAATTGTGGTGGTGTTGTCGCTTTTACGTAACGCCCTTGGCGTGCAGCAGGCACCTCCAAACCAGGTTATTAACGGTGTTGCCTTTTTGCTGAGTATCTACGTGATGTACCCAACAGGGGTAAAGATGTATGATGCAGCGCAGTCTGTGATTAACAGACAAAATGTGCCTGAAACGCTTATGTCGACAGATAGCGCCCAGTATGTGCTTGAAGTCGCCGCAGCGGCTCGCGAGCCTTTACGCGATTTTTTACGCGATAACTCTCTTGTAAAGCACCATCGCATATTTTTTAGAACGGTATATCGTCTTTTGCCAGAAGACTACAAAGCAGATCTTAAGCCCGATGACTTTATGATTCTCGTACCCTCATTTATCACCACGCAGCTTAAATCGGCCTTTGAGATTGGAGTGTTAATTTACATACCATTCTTTGTTATCGACCTTGTGGTGTCAAACATTTTGCTTGCGATGGGTATGATGATGCTCTCACCTGTAACCATATCGATGCCGCTCAAGCTCTTTTTGCTTGTGATGCTGGATGGCTGGACGCTCTTGATTGAGGGCTTGGTTTCAACGTTTAGATAAGTAAGGATTAATAAAATATGTTTACAAGCCAAATTGTTGCCCTCGCCTACCAAGGCCTACTCCTTATTTTGATTCTTTCGGCACCGCCTGTGCTGATTAGTATGTTTTTGGGAACGATTGTAGCTATTTTTCAGGCAGCAACGCAGATTCAGGAGCAGACATTGCCATTTGTGGTTAAACTTGTGGCCGTTACGCTGACGCTTATCTTTATGGGTTCCTGGCTTGGCTCGCAAATTATGAGCTTTTCAACAAATATCTTTGTAAACTTCCCAATCTGGAGCATCTCGGGCACTTAAACTGCCCTTGCCCCTGCCCGCCCTCATTCAGAGTTGTGTATAAATTCACAATTGCATTATCATGTTTCACAATATTATATAATTTGAGTGATTCATGTTAAAGAAGATTTTTAATTTTCGCGCTATTTTTGGCTTTACTTGCTTCTGTTTGCTTGTTTTCTTAGTTATTAGAGTTGAGAAAGTAAACGACAAGGTAACCCTACTCGGAAGACCCGCAAAACAGTTTACACTCGCACAAATCATCAGCAAATATCCACACAATCCCGACTGGGATGTAAAAACTCCCCCAGAAATGGTTCAGTTTGTCAACATGCTTACACAGCAACCTTTTTACTGGCTCGGTAAAGGTTTTCAAGCGACTGCCTTTGTATCGGAAGATGGCGACTATGTGCTCAAGTTTATTCATCAAGGACGCCTTCAGCAAGTTCCCTTTACCCACAATCCTATCGGCTACCTCTTTAGTCAAGAATTTAAAGAGAGAATGGATGAGCGCCAAACACATCGCGAAGAGATCTTTTCTAGCTCCAAAATGGCCTACGAAGAATTCCCAAAAGAGTCAGGCATTCTCTACATCCACCTCAACCGCACCGAAAACCAGATTAAGGGCATTAAACTGCACGATTTTACGAGCACATCGTACCGCGTACGCGGCGACGACACCTCGTTTATACTGCAGCGACGAGCCGCTTATGTCATTCCTACCATCAATGCACTTATGGCAGAAGGCAAAGTAGATGAAGCAAAAGCAAGAATCAACCAGATCTTTACCCTCCTTCTCACAATGGCTCAGAAGGGCTTTCTGGATGGAGACCTTGCCTTGATGCGCAACAACAACATCGGTTTTGTTGATGACTATGCCATCTATATTGACGCAGGCCACATCACACGCCAAAGCAATGTGAACGTAAAAGAGCGTATGGCATTTGAGTTTGACACGCGAGTTGCTCCCCTTCACGACTGGCTGAAGGTACGCTACCCAGAACTTGCTACCTACTACAAAGAGCGCCAAGCCGAAATCATGAACAGCTTGTAGTTGCTGATTTCACGAAAACCGAGTATAAATTGGAGAACGTGCCCGTGCCCTTGCCCGTG
>JAFEGT010000112.1 GCA_018239765.1 Verrucomicrobiota bacterium | reverse complement strand
CCTTCAGGCCTTAGTATCCTGACGCAGCTCTAGTTTTGCAAGAGGCTATCAATATCGAGATTATGAGGAAATTTGTTCTTAAGTTAACGCCATTGATGCTGACCTTCCAAGCCTTTAAATATAAATAGCTGTCATAACCGAGATGAAGACAAGTCCAGAGCTTGATAAGAAATTGCATAACCTTTACCATATTGGGAAAAACGAGGGCTATGTGACTGAGACAGGCTGTTTTGAACTCGATTGCATCGAATGCAAATCACCCATCACCTTTTCTATTCTCGATCTTGATGCACCAACGAATATCGTAACTTGCTCCAATTGCCAAAAAAAATATGCACTTGGCGAAGAGACCCTCAAGCGCCAGCTAAAAAAATTTGCTGCCCTCTGCAGGCAGATTCAAGATTCACAAGAAATTTTAGGCGACGCCAATGTGGCAGTTGACATTGCAGGCAAGAGCGTACAGGTACCTTTTAAACTACTTCTTACTCGTCTAAAATCACAACTTAATTTACAAATTGGAAAAGCAAGACTTTGTGTCACTTTTCGCGTTGAACCAAACTCTTTACCAAAAGAAAAAATCTGATGAGCCAACTAGATCAATTAAAAAGCATGACCACCGTTGTTGCAGATACAGGCGATATCGAAGCTATACGCCAATATCTCCCAACAGATGCCACTACGAACCCCTCTCTTGTCTTTGCTGCGGCTCAAAAGCCTGAGTATCGTCACATTATTCAAAAATCAATACAAGAGATGCCAAAGACAGCTCCATCAAAAGAAGCACGCATGAGCCTTCTTTTGGACCATATTTTTGTAAACTTTGGACTTGAAATTTTAAAAATCGTGCCAGGTCGCGTCTCAACAGAGGTTGATGCTCGCCTTTCATTTGATACCGAAGCCTCCATTGCAAAAGCACGCTCACTTATTAGCCTCTATGAATCCCACGGCATACCACGTAACCGCATCCTGATTAAACTCGCTTCTACTTGGGAAGGCGTTAGAGCTGCTGAAGTGCTTGAGATGGAAGGCATCCACTGCAATATGACTCTGCTCTTTTCGCTTGCACAAGCAATAGCCTGCGCAGAAGCAAAAGCAACGCTTATCTCCCCTTTTGTAGGCCGCATCTTAGATTGGTACAAAAAAAATACAGGAACCGCCAACTACGCACCAAGCGAAGATCCTGGAGTAATTTCCGTAAAAGCAATCTACAACTATTTCAAAAAATTTGACTATAAAACTGTCGTTATGGGCGCGAGTTTTAGAAACAAAGATGAAATTGTTGAACTTGCCGGATGCGACTTACTTACTATATCCCCACAGTTCTTACAGGAGCTCGCTACATCAAGCGATCCTATCGTACGTAAGCTTTCAGTCGAAGAGGCAAAGGCGACTAACATTACGCGAATTGGGCTCAATGAAGCACAGTTTCGCTATATGTTTAATGAAGATGCTATGGCAGTAGATAAACTTGCCGAAGGCATCCGCAATTTTGCTAAAGATGCGATGAAGCTTCAAGACTATGTGCTTATAAACTTCCCGGATGCTGTATAAAAAATAAACTATTACATTTTTATTGCGCATTATTACACTTTAGTGTATAATTATAACCAATAATAATGTGAGTTTATTTATGAAAGGTGTTGGTAATTTTTACGGCGGCGGGTTTGACGCGTTTGCTGCTCTCGATGAACAGGAACGTAGATCATCACAGGAGTCTCAAGATTTTTCACAAGAAGAGTCGAGCTCAGGCTTTGATAGCCCCCCACTTACAAGAAAAAGAGTAACCCGCTCTAGCGAAAACAGCGCTCCAGGAACTCCAAAAGGAAGCCCTAGAAAGCCTGCGACACCAGGCAGCACCCCAAAAAAAGTAAAGGTGCTCGAAGTACATCTTGGACAGTGGGATAGAGAAGCCGATCTGACAGCTAAAGAGAGTGAAATCTTAGAAAAGGGCATGCAGGCTGTTGAAGAGCTAGCCGATACTCCCAAACGAAAAAAACGATCTACTGTTGCTCACCGTGTGGTTGAATCAGCTATGAGAAAGCTTTTTGATGGCGATGTTCCTGACCCAGCTGCTCCCGTCTATCATACCAAGGCCACTGAACGATTAGAAGAGTCTTCAGGCTGGGTAGTTGACGTTCTTGCTCGATCTTCTCGCATTCATAGGCAAGCTGAACACCCTGTAGACGAAGAATTTCCTGTTGTAATCAACCTTAATCACCTGACCGCACCCGCTAATAACGGAGCTGGATTTCACTTTTGTCCTCCAACCCACCATTTAAGAGGTGAAATAGCGCATGTTCGGCACAATGTAAAAACCGGCGTTTGGTCAGGATTTTATAATGGAAAATTTTCTTCATTTTTCCCTGATTGTATTAAATCAGAAGAACAATTAGTTCAAGTAATTCTTAACTCCCACTTTCAAGCACAAGCAGAAAGCCGGCAGCTGCGATTCGTCGCAGTCGAAGGTAGCCCAGGCTTTTTCATCGAAACCTACGTACATCAAGAGATAAAGCGAACATCGGCATTTCCAATTTTCTGTGCGGAACATTGGTGTGAAGATTCAGTGTATGAAATTCTTCCTGAATACAGAATTTCAAGTCAGGAGGTGTTAGCGGATCTAAGGGACCCCAGATGCAATAAGTGCTATGAATCTCAACAGCATGTGATCTTCGATATTGCCCAGGTACTTCCAACTGCTCATCTGATCCCTTCGGGAATCTACTTTATTGTGCCAAGAGCGGCTTTGTAACCTAAGCGATCAAGCACCATGCTAAAGCCGCCGTTACCCATAACGTTGGCGCATGTGATAACAGGATCAAAGAGGATATAGAGCGCTGTAATCATGGAAGCCATTTCGGCAGTAAAGCCGAGCTGGCTTTCAAGCACAGGAAGCATCACTAAAATGCCCCCACCCGGTATTGCCGCTACAGAAAACTTTGCCAGCACAAAATAGAGGGCAAAGATAAGGTAGCTATAAAACTCAGGTTCTGCCATTCCATAGTTCTTAAGAACAGCAAAAGCAAAGATAGGAATAGCAAAGCAGTCGCCAATCAGGTGAATATTTACAGTTGTAGGTATTGCAAGGCGCGCCAGCATCGGGTTTTGCACATTCTTTTCAGCACCCATAATTGTAAGAGGCATGGCAGCCGCGCTTGACATGCTGCTAAAGCCGGCAATCGCCGCAGGAAACATGTTTTTTACACTATTTAAAAAGCCTGACCTATTCGCAATAAAGTACAAAAAGGCAATATAGGCCGCCACAGATGCCGCAACAAGGATAAAGATGCGCGCATAGTCTTGGGCAATAGTGTGGATAACCTTATCGTGGTTAAGCTTAAGCACAAAGCCGGCAATAAAGACTGGCACTATCAAGGTAAGCAGCTTAAATGCGACCGCTACTACCTTGTCAAATATGCCAGAGATTGCTGTTGCCGCTTGAGGTAGCATCAGGGACATTACAACACCTAAAATAAGCCCTGAAAACATCGCAATATCGTTAGTGACTACGCTAGGGATCGTTTGTGACCATGCAGGCTGAAGTCCTGCAACATCTTGAGGGATGGCAAGCGATAGGTCCATATGGTATATGCTCGAGCCAATCTGGTAGCTGACCATCGTTGAAATAAAGTTTGAGCAGCAAACGGCAGCCAAAATAAGAAAAATCACCTTTGTAGCACCGCTTGAGAGCTTAGCCACCGTTTTAAAGAGCAGCATAAAGATGATAAACGGCAGCGAAAAGATAATAATGGACTTTACAAGCAAGCTCAGTGCAAAAACGTGGGACTTTACCTCGTAGGGTATAAAGCCATCGAGCAAAAAAATGGCCCCGATAATTGCGAGCATGATGACTGGCATTTTACTAAACATAAATTATAAATTAAACTTTATTTTGTGAAAGAGTATAGCAAATTTGTTGTTTATCTACAAGAAGGGACTCGAGCGAAAGAAGGGACTCAAGCGACTCAATGGACTCAAGGGACAAAAGGACCTTCGTCATGGTCCTTTATGTCCTTTTTTTGAGACTTTTATAAAGGCTCTTCATCACTATTCTCTTAGGCAACACCCTCGCCAAGAGAAGCAATAGTTTATACCTCCAGTCGATAATCTGGAGCGGCTTTTTATCCTCAATCTGCTTAATAATAGCCTTAGCAACCTCTTTGGGATCAAGTACAGAGCCCCCAACATCAAGCTTTTCAACCTTGCCACGAGTTGCGCGCCTTGCAAAGCCTGTAGCTACTCTGCCAGGGCAAGCCGTAAGCACCCTAATGCCCTTTGACTCAAGCTCTACGTCAAGCGCTTCAGAAAAGCTATTTACAAAGGCCTTAGTAGCTCCATACACACACGCACCAGGAGCCGGAACAAAGCTAAGGGCTGATGATATATTCATGATGGTACCCTCCACCCTCTCCTGCTCCCACCAGTAGGCAATATGCTGGGATATGGCAACAACTGCGGCGCAGTTGGTAGCTATCATCTGCTGCATCA
>JAFEGT010000111.1 GCA_018239765.1 Verrucomicrobiota bacterium | reverse complement strand
TGCGCAGATGAAAACACTGCTTAATACAGTGTTAGAAAAGGTCTCTATTTAGAGTGTCTTGATTTAACTCTTTCAGCAATTGAACCTTCTGCATTTACAACTTTTACTGTTCTTTTTGTTGGAGTAGCAGCAGGTGCTTCTGCTTTCTTTTCAACTACTTCTTGAGCAACTGCGTCAACAGTAGTAGTTACATCGTTTGATGCTTTTTTGCCTCTGCAGCAGCAGAATAGGCGGCCAAAGCATGAGCTCACTGAGCCTGTGATTCCAGATATTACAGTGTGTGGTAATGATTTAATATTTTCAAAACTAACGTTCATTTTGTTCTCCTATTACTAAACATAGGCGAAGATAGTATCGATTTCCTAATAATCCAGCAATAGTAGAGTTTGGCAAAAGTTATTAATTCATCAAGAGTTGTGATCTTTTTTGATGCTAAAATAATTTCATCTGGGCAATCATTTTCTATTTGTTGAGCATGTTTTTCTATTCTTTCTATACAGAGAGTAAGCTCATCATCAGATTTAGCAACAAGCTGCACAGTTGCTTCTTGGGTTAAAAGGCGCAAGGCAATATCGAGATGCTTTTTCGGCCTCAAAAAATAGGGTGAGCCACTTTTTGGCTGTTCAATAAGCTGCTGAACCATTTCTATGCGAAGAAGTTGTTGCATAGCTGTTTCTGAGATCGTGTGTATCATAGCGCCTTCCAAAATATGAAAAAGATCCTAAAGAATTTCTACAATTTAGTAAACAAAAATATGTTTCTATCGCCGTTGTCACAACATTCTCTCTCCTTTACTTTTTCAGGGTGATGACGGAGAATGGTTGTATGAAAAAGTTTCTCCTTCTTTTGACCCAACTACTGCTGGCAATACGTTACCGCATAACCTACAAAGGCTTTGATGAAATTAAGGCGCTCTTGAAGGATAGTAAACAGGGCTGCCTCTTTTTACCAAACCATCCAGCTGTAGTTGTCGATCCTCTTATTGTTTCAGTTCCGCTCGTGCGCTCTTTTGCTGTGCGACCACTTATTATCGAATACATGTACTATCATCCAGCCTTTCACTGGATTGTGCGCAAGCTTAATGCCCTTGCCATCCCAAATTTCGGCACAAGCTTTAGTCCACTTAAACTGAAACGGGCAGAACGTGCCCTCCAAACTATTTCTCAGGGGTTAAAAAATGGCGATCGCTTTTTGATCTATCCTGCAGGAACCACCAAGTTTCAAGCAAAAGAGGTGGTAGGAGGCGCTTTTGGTGTGCATCAGCTTGTAGGCGAAAATCCCGATGTGCCAGTCGTCCTTGTTCGCATTACGGGTCTTTGGGGGTCAAGCTTTTCTCGAGCGGCAACGGCAGGAACTACTCCTGACAGCAAAAAAGTGCTTCAAAACGGGCTTTGGACTGTACTAAAAAATCTGCTCTTTTTTGTGCCAAAGCGCCCGATTACTGTAGAGTTTGAACTGGCGCCTTATGATTTTCCACGTAGCGCATCAAAACAGGAATTCAACCGCTATCTCGAAAATTGGTACAATAAGCCCTTTGGACCAAATGGAGAGCCTATTCTTCTTGTAAGCTATGCCTTTTGGAAAGATCAGTTTTTAGAAATTCCCGAAGTAAAAGCCGTGTCGGTGGATATCTCCACAGTGCCTGATGAGATCAAAAAGCAGGTTATTGCCAAAATTGCTCAGCTTGCAAAAATTCCTGAAGCTCAAGTTACACCCGATCTTAAGCTTATAGAAAATCTTGGACTCGACTCACTCGATCATGCAGAGCTTGTGGTCTTTTTAGAGACTGAATATGGCATAAGCGGAGTTGCTCCAGAATCACTCACAACCGTCGCAAGCCTCTTTTTGGTGGCAAAAGATGGCCAGAAAAATGAAGACAATCAAAAGAAAGAGAAACAAGAAGAATCTAAAAAGAAGGCCAGCTTATCAACACGCCGCTCTCACAGCCGAGTTGAAATCGCAGATGCTACAAATCTTCCTGAGGCTTTTTTTAAGGCGTGCGATAAAGGGCTCTTTCAGCTTGCATGCGCCGACATGAGCTACTACAGGTGCAAAAAAATTGTGCTGCTCTTGAGCGAAAAAATAGCCAATCTGAAGGGCGAGCGTATTGGAATATTGCTGCCTGCATCCAACGTCACATACCTTTTGGTACTTGCCTGCCAGATGGCAGGGAAGGTTCCTGTGATGGTAAACTGGACAGTAGGTGGTAAGCACCTTGACACCGTATTAGAAGTATCGAAAATAGAGGTGGTTTTAAGCTCCTGGGCGTTTTTGGATGCACTCGATGCTGTCGATATAAGCTGCCTAGAGCCTCTTTTACTTATGCTAGAAGAGCTAAAAGCCGAGATTTCGCTTTTGGACCTGATGCGAGTAAGCTGTACTGCATTGATGAAGGTATCAGTGCCTAAAGTTGCTGAAGAGGCTGTTGTCCTCTTTACAAGTGGTACCGAAAGTATGCCTAAAGGCGTGCCCTTAACGCACAAAAATATCCTCTTTGATCTTAAAGCGGCTATGAATAGGGTGGCGCTTTATGAAGATGATACTCTACTTGCCATGCTGCCGCCATTTCATTCGTTTGGCTTTACGGTGACGGGTCTTTTGCCGCTCATTGCTCGTATTCCAGTTGTCTTCTATCCAAACCCAACTGATTCCAAAACACTTGCCAATGCTATTGAGCGCTGGGGTGTGACTGTGCTTTGCAGTGCACCTACATTCTTGCGAAACATATTTCAGTTTGCCAAGTCCGTTGATACATCAACCGTTCGTATGGTAATTTCTGGCGCAGAAAAGGCGCCTGATGAGCTTTTTCAGTCTATGCCAAAAAATGCCCTTTTTGTTGAAGGGTATGGTATTACTGAATGTTCGCCTGTGCTTTCTGCAAATGTCTCTGGAGATCGTTCTAAGGGCGTAGGAAGGCCTTTAGAGGGTATTTCGATGAAGATTGTTGATCCCGAACATACTCACCAAGAAAAAGCCCAAGGTGAAGTAGGGCTTATACTTGCTAAAGGCGACAGCATTTTTTCTGGCTATCTCAACAAGGTTGCAGGCGATCCATTTATTGATGGCTGGTATCAGACTGGTGATTTGGGCTCTTTTGATAGCGAAGGCAACCTTATTTTGTCTGGCAGGCTTAAACGCTTTATTAAAATTGGCGGCGAGATGATAAGCCTTGGTGCCGTTGAAGAGACGCTTTCGCACCAAATAGGCTCGCAGGTGGCAGTAGCTACTGAAGGTGATCTTCTTGGAAAGGTTGCCCTTGTGCTCTTTAGCACAAAGGCACATGAGCCGCAGGAGATAAACCAGCTGCTACGTAAAGGCGGCTTTAGCAATATTGTAAAGATAGATCGCGTGATCACACTACCTGAAATTCCGCAGACCGCAACAGGAAAGATCGCCTACCGAGAACTTGATAAAATTTTGAGGACAAATGCAGCTCTATAATACCGCTTCAAGACAGCTTGAAAACGTGCCAGAAAGTAAAACAATACGTTTTTACACCTGTGGTCCTACAGTCTATGACTATGCTCATATTGGTAATTTCCGCACCTTTATCTTTGAAGATGTTTTGCGCCGAACCTTAAAGCTTTTTGGCCATACGGTTGATCAGGTGATGAACCTTACTGACGTTGATGATAAGACCATTCGCGGTGCAATAGCCAAAAATATCAGCCTCGATGCCTTTACAAAGACATTTAAGGATGCCTTTTTTGAAGATTTAGCAACGCTTAACATTGAACGAGTGGAGCACTATCCTGCCGCCACTGACTATATCCCTCAAATGATCGCCATGATCGAGAAGCTCATAAGCAAAAAGTTTGCCTATATTGGACAAGATAAAAGTGTCTACTTTGGCATTAGGGGATTTAAGGAATATGGCAAGCTGTCGCACCTTAAGCTTGATGAGCTTCAGCAGGGTATACGAGTGAACAACGATGAGTACGCAAAGGACAATGCTTCTGACTTTGTGCTCTGGAAGGCCTACGATCCAGAACGTGACGGATCAATCTACTGGGAGAGCCCATTTGGTAAGGGTCGACCTGGCTGGCACCTTGAGTGCTCATGCATGGCTCAAGACATTTTAGGCGATACGATAGACATCCATGCTGGCGGTGTAGACCTCATTTTTCCTCACCATGAAAATGAAATTGCACAGTCAGAGTGCTGTTCCGGAAAGCTCTTTTCGCACCTTTGGGTGCACTCTGAGCATCTTTTGGTAGATGGCAAAAAGATGTCCAAAAGCCTTGGCAACTTCTATACACTTCGCGATATTTTGCAAAGGGGCTATAGCGGCAAGGTACTTCGCTTTATGCTGCTGCATACGCACTATCGCACCCAGCTTAACTTTACCTTCCAGGGGCTAGACTCTGCGAAAGCTACGCTTGCTCGCATTCATGACTTTATGGTGCGACTTGATGGCTATACAGCAACAGGCGAGGGCTGGAAAGAGTGCAATGCTGTATTGGATCAGGCGCTTAGTGGCTTTAAAGCCGCACTCGGCAATGACCTTAATATTTCAGAAGCCCTAAGCTTTTTCTTTGAGCTTATGCGGCAGGTTAACGCTGCATTTGACGCAGCCTTGCCAAACGCCAAGGATTTGGCAGCGATTAAAGAAACGGTTGCGAAAATCGATAGCGTGCTTGGCATCTGCCAGTTTGAAGAAGAGGCAGTACCTGCTGAAATTCAAAAGCTTGTTGATGACCGCCAGCTTGCTCGTAAGAATAAGGAGTGGAAGCGCTCTGACGAGATCCGCGCCGAGCTTACAGCAAAGGGTTATGCTCTTGAAGACACCCCTTCTGGCCCCCGAGTCAAAAAAGTATAAACAGAACGCGATTGGGGCCGTGAGGCCCCCTCGGGCTAAAATAAAATAATAATCGACTCATTGGGTAATCTAACTAACACAATTACTAGTATTGGATTTTAATGCTATAGTGGTGTATTCTTTTACATTAGCATGTCTTTTTATCCAGTAAGATCAGTTCAAGCAGTCTCAACTACAGAGAATGATGCACGCAGCAAACGCGCAGTTAAAACGTGCCGCGATGAAGGTGAGCTATTTGAAATTGAAGTGCATATTTTTTTATCAGAACAAATTCAACCACCGGAATCGCCGATCCACGATAATAAATCACTTTTGAAGATGTATGAGCGGGTAGGGATTATTGCATGGAATTCTGTGTGCACTGTATTTGATGTGATAAAGCGAAACGTTGACGCATCGCCCAAAAGGGCACTTAAGATTAATTTTTCAGAGCCGCCAATAGCTGTTATAAAAAAAATCGCACAGCTTAATCTCGAGCATGTCGTCAAGATAGATTTTATTGGAAGAATCCAAGTAAAGCCAAAAGATTTTATATCTGAACTTAATACCAGTTTTGTGCAGCCTCTTAAAAAAAATGCAAAAACTGCACGCTGGGCCTCTGTGTATGAGATGGAACGTATGGAGGGCAATCTCAAGGAGCTCCAATTATTGCCCCAAGAGAAAGCGGCTATTGAGGTGCAGCGAATTGCGATTGAAGCTTTCTTATATAACAATGGCATTGTTGTTAGTGACATTAAGGATATTAATGTACTTTGGAAGACACTTCCTGGGCAGACACTTCCTGATGAAGATCATAGGCTCGGGTATGATTATTGGAAATGTCAAGTAGGCTCCGATGTCTACTACCTACCTCGCGGCAAATACGCGATCAAACTAACCGACCTTGACGATTGGTCCCTCTCTACAAACCTTCCACCTCTTGATTTTGCTAAAGTATTTAAAGATCGATTGAAATATGCTCCAAAAGCTCTTCTAGATCAAATCGCTGCATTTAAAACCCTTCCTAAAAAGCGCGCTAAAGTCTTAGACTTCTTACTGCTTAACAAGAAGTATCCTCTACCTACTCGGTCACCAAAATAAGCCCTGGCCATCAAAGTGTGATTGGGGTCGGCCATAATGGTTAAAAAATATAAAAATTGACGTAAAGGAACGGTTTTTGATATAATTTTCTTTATGAAATTGAATCTTACTGCGCAGGTTGAGTCGGTTCATGCAAACAGGTTGACGGCCTTTTCTAATAGCTGTCTTGCCCCTGCCTGCTATCTTTTTGATGGACGTTGGGTTATCCTGTATAAGGGTGAAATGATCCATTCTCGGCCAGCCTATAGCGAAAAAACGTGGCAAAAGACAGCTCTTGCTATTATCGCTCTTGTGCCCGCTACAATTTTAGCCATATTTTCCCGGCTCGTTGAGCAGCTTTATACCAATCTTCGTCACGATCATAATGCAGTATCAAGAGAGCCAGTTGTTGTAACTGATGATATGTCTCTTAACAAAGCCTACAAGATTGTCTATAAAAAGGCAGAACATCTAACGGATGTCTCTGAATATATGAAGAACGCCGAAAAGCAGATGACTATTCTCCATCGCGAGCTTAGAAAAAAAGCAGCTGAAAAACTTGCCGAGATGGAAGAAAGGCTCGGTCCTGACGTTCTTCGTACTATCGAACAGTATAAATCGATTAACCTGCACTCGTGGCAGGAAAGAAAAGAGGCGCGAAAAGTCTTAGGCGATGAAGCTTTTACGTACTATGAAATGGTGCAAAAATGTAGGGGCGATAAGACAAAACTTGTTGCTATACAGATGGCGCATCAACTGGAACAGAATTATGTTCAGGAATATTTTTATAATACCCTGACAGAGGTCTATCACGAAATCAGAATAAAGGCTGATCCAAAGCCCTTTTTTGAGCCTGGCACAGCCTGGTATGAATGGAGAGGAGTCTATAACCGATTTTGTGCGATGTTCGATGAAGTAAGAGAATATCTAGGAGATACACGATTTAGTAACTGGTCAAAGCCAGATCTTGAACCCGTGAGATGGGAACAATATCCCGATAGCCGGCCAAGCGTGCCATCATTAATAACTTTTTATGAATAAGGAGATAGTATGAATATAGATTATAATAGAATTAACCACGTGTGTACAAAAATTGAGAAAGGATTCAATATTTGTAACTCACTACCTATTGTTGCTAAACTGACAAGCCCATTACGTATTGTAGCTGGAAAGATTCAACTGATTGCAGCGGCTGCTATTGGCTTAGGCGTAACGATCGCAATTGGCGTTGAGAAGTATATAAAATCAAACCCAAATCAAGAGAGAGTTCGTGAATTGAAGCAGCTTCAAAACTACTCTTTACATCATATGAGCCATGGTTTTCTTAATATGTTTCGCGGCATTGGCGAAACTATTATGGCTGTTCCTTCAATGGGTCTTCTTAATGCCCTTACCTTCTTGCCACTTAACCTTGTGCAAGATGAAGAATTTGCACCGATCAATCAATATAAGCTGCCAGCAAAGCCAGCAGCTTTTGCGGCTGTGTAATCCGTCAAAACTCGTCCCTCTGAGAGGGGCGAGTTTTCCCTTCTTAAATAAATTATCATTCTCTATAATAGTATGTAGAAATAGAGGATAATATGGTTTCATTACATAAAATAGACCCAGGCGTAACTATTACTGCGGCTAATGCTAAGGATTTTGATATCTCAAAATTCTCCGGTAGAGTCTATGCTGTCCGTAAAGAAGATTCTGTAGTAATAAAAAATATTTTCTCTTCTTTTTCAAACTTTTTTGAGTTTTTGGCCAATGCGATCTTTAATAGCGAAAACACCTTTCTTCAAACGAAAAATATAAAGAAAATCGTTGCTGATCTTACAACCCATGTCGCATCAAAAATACTAAGATCAGTTGAGTCTGTTCAAACCCCAAAACCTGCTTCAAAGTCCGCTTCAAAGCCCGTTGAACACCTTAAAGGTCGCTACTATGAGCTGACTGATGAATTTCTTCCGATGAACTTTGGTGTGATTGAAAACTTACGTAACCTTCAAGCCAATAAACCAGATGCCGCAATAGAAAAATATATTAAGGCCGAACTGAAGTCACTTCGTAAATTACTCGGGAAAATCGAACAAGAAAAAGAGGTGATTGGACTGGAAAGCGAGGACGGTCAGCTTCACAAGGGATTACAAGAGCTCCGTAAGCAAATTGATACTTTTTATCAAGAGGCCGAGAAAGCTCAGCCTACTCCCGTGCGTGGAATCAAAAATGCCGGTAATAGCTGTTATATGAACAGTGCTCTGCAGGGAATCCTTGGCTCAAAGCATGTCGTGAAGAGCATAAAAGAGTATGATGGCAATTTTGCCTTTATGCCAACGCTAAAGCAGTTTGTTGAGGCGTATGAAGCAAATCCCAAGAATATGAAAACGATAGGCGATCTTGCAGCGACACTTCGCCGTGAGCTTTACCACTCCAATTTACAAAATATGGGAGTTGAGAGGCTAAACGCTATGGCTGATGCTGATTTGGTGCTGATAGCAATCGGTGAAGCGCTTGGTGATAAACTTCAGTACGAACTTGTATCAGATCTCGATGCAAAAAATGGCATTCATAGAGCCGAATTTACAAATCAACTTGTCTGGCCGCATCTAAACACGGACGGCACTAAGGTATCAGCTCAAGCGTTCTTCAACAAGCACTGTGATGGGGTTGATGAGGAGATGGATGCAGATGGCTGGAGGACCGACAAGGGAACTGTTTATGAGGCAACGAGGAGATACTATATCGCAGGTGATAAACCGCCTGAAGTGATGGTGCTAAAGGTAGGTCTTGTTCATGGCGTTGGTCAAAATGCACCTTTTACGCCTTACAAGGTCTCTGAGAGGGATGCAATACTTGATGCAAGTCAGGCATTTGCTGATAAAACAGATGTCAAGTACAGACTTATTGGCGTACTTGAAAACCATGGCAGATTTCACTGGACTGCAAAGTCGCTTCGCGATGATAGGTGGTACAACTGTAACGACGGTACTATCACAGAGCTGGACGCTCAAGTGCCCGAGTCAGATGCTGCCATACTCATCTATGAAAAAATCTAAAAGGACCTAAAGGACATAAAAGACACAAGGGACAAAAAGGACACTACTATTGTCCCTTTCGTCCCTTATGTCCTTTAGGTCCCTTTGGTCCTTTTTTTTAAGCTATATTTTCCGGTCTCATCAATGGAAAATACAATACATCGCGGATGGAGTGGCTGTTGGTAAAGAGCATCACAAGACGGTCGATACCGATGCCAAGACCACCTGCCGGCGGCATGCCCTGGCAGATAGCTTCCAAAAACTCATCATCTAAAGGATTTGCCTCTTCGTCGCCAGCTTCTTTACGAGCAGCTTGCTGTTCAAGCAGTGTACGCTGAAGCACAGGGTCATTAAGCTCTGAATAGGCGTTTGTTACCTCTTTAGTCATCACAAAGCTTTCAAAGCGTTCGATAATCCCAAGTGAGCGCTCTTGTGGGTTGCGATGCAGCTTACAGAGCGGTGTTGTTTCGATTGGATGGTCGATGATATGATGCGGCTGAATAAGGTGATGCTCTACCTTTGTTTCAAAGATATGCTGTGTTAAAAGGCCGCGGTTGCATTTAGCAAGCTCTTTTGTATCCATGCGTTCAGCTACTAAAAGCTTTCGTAAGTCATCATCAGAAAGTGCATCCATATCGATATTAGCATACTCTTTGATGCTCTCTTTCATCGTAAGGCGTTTCCAGGGCGCTTTAAAGTCGATCTGGGTTGTTGTATTGGTCTCAGGGTTAAAGAGGGCAACAACAGTGCTGTTATGCAGTGCAAGAGCCACTTTTTCAAAGAGGGTCTCTGTCACGCGCATCATGTCATTGTAGTCCCAGTAGGCAGCATAGGCCTCAAGCATGGTAAATTCTGGGTTATGCGTGCGGTCAATGCCTTCATTACGAAATACCTTGCCAATCTCATAGACGCGATCCATGCCACCGATAAGGAGCTTTTTAAGTGGAATTTCAAGCGAAATGCGCAAAAACATCGACTGATCAAGAGCATTGAGGTGAGTCATAAATGGCTTTGCAGCAGCTCCACCATAGATGTTTTGCAAAACTGGCGTTTCTACTTCTAAAAAGCCAAGCTCTTCAAAGTAGTTTCGCACCAGGCGCAAAATGTGGCTGCGGTCGCGGAAGGTTTTTTGCACATCAGCGTGGCTGATAAGGTCTAGCCAGCGCTTACGGTAGCGTATTTCTTTGTCAGCAAGACCACTATGCTTTTCAGGAAGTGGAAGAAGGCTTTTTGAAAGAAGCTCTACCTTTTTTACAAAGATAGTAAGCTCGCCCTTTTGGGTGTGAAAGAGGTGGCCTTCAATACCGATAATATCGCCAAGATCGAGCTTTTTCTCAATAAACTTGAGCGGATCATCTTGGGTGTAGCCTGTAACTTGCGTTGCATCACGGTTAAACATCACCTGAATGCGGCCGCTTTTGTCTTGAATGTGGGCAAAGGCGTTTTTACCCATAGCACGAAAGAGCATAAGCCTTCCTGCTACTACCACAAGGGGAGTAGAGCCATTTTGGGCATCTTCACTCGAGCCAACTTTAGCTGTGCCATATTCTTTTACAAGATTGTCAGCCTCATGTGTGGTCTTGTAGCTATGTGGATATGGGTTTAGGCCCATAGCTTCTAGCTCTTGTAGCTTTCTTAAGCGATTTTCATACTCTTCGGTATTTCTGTAGTCATCTTTCATAGTACTCTTCCTATAAGGTCATAATCGGAAACATCTGTAATTTCAACGAGGTATTTTTTGCCAAACGCAGTAACTTTGCGTCCATCATTGATGATGACGCTGCCATCAATTTCAGGACATTGCCCATCGTGTCTGCCGCGCATAAGGAGGCGCGATTCGGGGTGATATCCCTCAACGGTGACGTGCATTTTTTTACCGATAAACTGCTTGCTGCGCTTACGCACAAGTTTTTGCTGCAGCTCAGAGAGGGTTTTGAAGCGCGCTTGCTTTACCTCTTCTGGTATCTGGTTTTCAAGTGTTGCAGCATGGGTGCCCTCTTCTTTCGAAAAGGTAAATATACCCACATTATCAAGCGGGATGTCGGTTATAAACTGGCAAAGCTCAGCAAATTGCTCTTCAGTCTCTCCAGGAAAGCCTACCATAAGGCTTGTGCGGATGGAGATATTTGGGATTTCTTTACGAAGCTTTGTGAGTGTGGATGTAATTTGGGCCTTGTCGGTGGTTCTTCGCATAGCTTTAAGCACCGTATCGTTGATGTGCTGTATGGGCATATCAAGGTATGGAAGAATTCGCTTATCTGCCTTCATAAGAGCTATAAGCTCATCTGTAATTTCGTCAGGGTAGAGGTAGAGCAGTCTCAAGTGAAACTGTCGCGTGTCTTCAAGGATAGCTTTTAGAAGCTCAACCAGGCCAGATGAGCCCTTAAAGCCCATATCTTTGCCCCAGTCGCCAAGGTCTTGCGCGATGAGAATAAGCTCATTTACGCCCGATTTTACTAAAATATCGACCTCTTTTTTAATCTGCTCTACAGATTTGCTCTTGAGAGGTCCTTTGATTGTAGGTATTTTACAAAATGCACAGCGCTTTCGGCAGCCTTCAGCAATCTTGAGGTAGGCATAATGCTTTGGTGTAGAAAGTGTTCTAGGAACTTCGCCCATTTCGATAAAGCTTCTGGCATCACTTACGATGTTGCCTGATTCCTTTGTTTCTACTGCCTTAAGTATTTCTTTTACATCACCTGAGCCAAGGAGGTAGTGGATTTCAGGAAAGTGGCTTCTGATAAGGTCTGAGTGGGTTTGTACCATACAGCCAGTCGCAATCACTTTTGCGCCATCTTTTCGGTTTTTAATCGAGTCACCAATAGTGTCAAGAGACTCTTGACGCGAGCTTTCTAAAAAGCCGCAGGTGTTAATGACAATAAAATCTGCCTCTTCAAGTAGCTGGGCGGCCTCATAGCCTGCTTGCAACAGAAGGCCAATCATCACCTCAGTGTCGACGAGGTTACGTGGGCAGCCAAGGCTAATAAAGTATACTTTGTTTCCACCAAGCCTAAAATCAGGCGATCCCGTCCGCTCTTTCTTTGCCACAACGGGCTCTGTATTTTGTATCACTTTTAGCATAGTAACTCTATTTATGTGTTTCACCTCAGAGAGCACTGAGGTCAGTGAGAAATTTGAGAAAGAGAGTAAGCGCTCATTTGCTCAACCCTTCTCAGTGATCTCAGTGACTCTGTGGTTAAGAAAAGGATAGTATAGCGTGACAACACGTTTGAAGTCTTGTCTTTTTTTGGCACAATAGCGACAATAGTGTTGCATTAAATTCACGACTGGTGCAAATGGGACTGTTAGCAGATTGTTAATGTGAGGTACATAGTGAAGAAGATCGTGAAAAAAGTACGTGTCAAAAACGATCTTGGCATACATACACGTCCCGCGACGTATATTGTGAAGCTGCTGCAAGGAACGAAGTCTAATGTCCTCTTCACGCATAGACGCGAGACGATAAATGCCAAGAGTATTTTGAGCATTCTAATGTTAGCTGTGCATAAAAATTCAGCCGTTACCATCACTGTAGATGGCGAAGATGCTGAAGAAACAATGGATAAATTACTCAATGCCTTCGAAGCAAAGTTTGGCGAATAAAAGTCATGAGGGTGAGATTTTCCTAGAGGGCAGTGCCTTATCAAGAGGTATTGCCATAGGCTATCCGCTGTTTTTAGATAGCATTGAAGTTGACATACCAGAAATTTCAATAGAACCGAACACCATTCAAAACGAAGTAGAGCGCTACAAGCAGGCTCTTTATGCCACGAAGAACGACCTTATAAGTCTTAAATGCTCGTTAGAGCAAGAGGGGATAAAAGACGGAGTGGAGGTGCTCGATGCGCACGTCCAACTAACGGATGATCCTCTATTAAATATTCAGGTTGAAGAAGAGATTGCCAAAGTTCGTAAAAATGCTGAGTTTGTCTTAAGTCGCGTGATGAAAGGGTTTAGTAAAAAATTTAGCAAGATGCAGGATCCCTTCTTCCAGCAGCGTTTTGAGGTGGTACAGGATATCTATAAGCGTGTCTACGACCATTTAAGCAAGACAAAGCGTGAATGCCTTGCCGAAATTCCAGCAGGATCTATTGTTTTTGCTCAGAGCATTACACCATCAAGTGCTGCAGAGGCTAACCGCAAGCAGGTAGCTGCCTTTGTGACGCAGTTTGGGGGTGCTATGTCGCATATGGCGATTGTTGCAAAGGCAAAGGGTATACCCTATGTAGCCAATATTAATTTTTCAAAGTTTGCAAAACTTGCAAAATCTAAAGTTGTCATTGTTGATGGTCTGCTTGGCAGAATCATCATCAATCCTAATGAACAGACACTTAACGAGTATAAACAGCTTCAGGGCGATATACAGTCACACTTTGACAAGCTGAAAAGCGGCTGTGTATTACCATCTGCAACGCTAGATGGAGAGAAAATTCGTCTTTCGGCAAATGTTGAGATTGCTGATGATTTTTCTCAGCTGCAGCAGTTTGGAGCTGAGGGTGTGGGGCTGTTTCGCTCAGAATATTTGGTGCTCCGTAGAGGCTGCTTTCCGACTGAAGAAGAACAGTTTGAAATTTACAGAAACTTAATTGAGCATATGTCAGGTTTTCCTGTTGTTATCCGTGCGTTTGATCTTGGCATGGATAAGATACTTACAGGATATCCTCAAGCTAAAGAATCGGGTCAAGGTACACGCGCAATTCGCTTTTTGCTTAAAGAAAAAGAAATCTTTACTCTTCAAGTGAGAGCTATTCTTCGGGCCTCTATTCATGGCGATGTGCGGATTTTGTTTCCCATGGTATCGAGTGTGAGTGAGCTTCGCGAGGCAAAGGATGTTGTCTATCGTGCATATGACGCCCTTTTAAAAGAGGGATACAACGTTCCAAATACGATAAAACTTGGCTGTATGGTAGAGATTCCTTGAGCTGCAATGATTGCAGATCTTTTAGCGCGCGAATGCGACTTTCTTTCAATCGGTACAAACGATCTGATACAGTATGCCCTTGCGATAG
>JAFEGT010000110.1 GCA_018239765.1 Verrucomicrobiota bacterium | reverse complement strand
CCAGGAATATGTGCGGGGTTTGATATCGAATTTCGCGCGCGCGTATTGGGGTTTAACAGCGCGTCGATTTGGGCATTTACGCGCATGTTGCCGCAGGCTTTACGAAGTAAAAAGGCAAGCGCTTTACACTGTTCTTCGGAGGGTCTATGTGTAACCGCATCCCGAGTTACAAAGTGGTTCATGGTGCAAAGAAAATGGAGTTCATCCTGCGTAAATTCGATGTCGCGCGGAGATAGCGGCGAGGAGTTTTTTGTAGTAGCAGCTCTCATCTCTTCAGCGATAGCCATACCATCTTTGATGCTTAGGCGCCTGAGTGTTGTGGTATCTGAGATGGAGTCACGTCTTGCTCGTGAGAGTGATCGAGGCCTTGTTTCTTCAGCAATTGGCGTGGCAAAAATTTTACTGCATGTCGCTACAATACGCTTGGCTGTTGGATCTTGGCTGGAGGCAAGAACCCTGATTGTCTTTTCAGCTAGGGCTTTTGTGGCCAATGTTATGGTAAGATCACTAAAGCCGGTGGGAGATTCTAAGGTTGCTAAGGCGCGTTCCATCACCTTTTTGTCAGCTGTTTTAAGTGCCTTTTCTAGGCTTTTTTCACCAGAAACAGTGGCAAACTGAGAGGTTATATCCCTAAACGCCTGATCGCCAGCGAGATGCATAAAAAACCACCCAAGTAAACTTCCCCTGTATTTAATTATAGTTTATTTTTTAGTTTAAGAGCTACTGGGGTTTTGTCTTGCGCCACTTATAGTGTGTGCTATCGGTATAGTGATCTCGCAGGTAAACTTTAGTAAAGGCATCATAGAATTTAGGGTCATCTAGGGTTACTTTACTCTGTCCTTCATAGGCTTTTTGTTCTATAGCTGGAATTGGGATACCGGTTGTTTTCATCATATCACTATCTCTCTTGGATAGAAAGGTAACCGTTCTTTTTTTTTCATCAACTATTAGTATGCCTGTGCCAGAACTACTTTTATTTTCATAAAAAACAAGCGTTTTGCTTATTGGCTCTGAAGCGTTCATGGCATACCTCATTTTATTTTTATTATAACGTAGCAGCAGGTAATTTGCCAAGGGGCTCGTAGTGGTTTGATAAAGATGGCAAGGTTGACTGAGCCAAAAATTTTCTTGATTGCAAAAGTACGAAGTGCGTATGTGTAGCAAGATATGGATCCCAAATTACATATAGTACTTCTGTTGACTGTCGGCTTTGCCTATGCAAGTATTTTAGGCGCTCTTGCAACGCGCTTTAAGCTGCCGGCAATTTTGGGCTACCTTTTTGCAGGCTTTCTTATTGGGCCCTATTCTCCAGGACTTGTACTTGATATGCAGACTGCTGAGCAGCTTGCTGAGATAGGCGTGGTGCTGATGCTCTTTGGGGTTGGGCTGCACTTTAAGCTTGAAGACCTTTTAAATGTGCGCCGGATTGCCATACCTGGAGCCCTTTTTCAGACGCTTGTATCATCTGCGGTAGCTGCCTATTTTGTCCATTTGATGGGATGGCCGCTTACCTATGGCGTGATGGTGGGGCTTGCAATTAGTGTAGCAAGTACTGTTGTGCTTGTACGTGTATTAAGCGATAATAAGCTGCAGGATACCCTCGAAGGCCACATTGCTATCGGCTGGCTTATTGTAGAAGATATCTTTACCGTGGCGCTGCTTGTGCTCTTGCCTTCATTTGCCATAATCAGCACGCAAGGTGAAGTGCCCATTGGCTCTATTGGAGGGTCTATTGCGCTGCTTTTGGTGAAGTTTGTGCTGCTCGCCTATTTAGTGCTTGGATGGGGATATAAGGCGGTTGCCTATGTGCTCACCTATGTTTCTCGCTTCCGCTCGCAGGAACTCTTTACAGTAACCATATTGGCCCTTACCTTCGTCATTGCCATGGGCTCTACGGCCATTTTTGGCACATCTATCGCACTTGGAGCCTTTTTGGCGGGTGTTTGTATTGGTCAAACTGAGGTGCGCCATCAAGCGTTTGCCAATGCACTGCCATTGAAAGCTATGTTTGCGGTGATATTCTTTTTATCGATCGGCATGCTCTTCAACCCAATAGGGGTGTTAGAAGAGTGGAAGCTGTTTCTTGGCATACTGGCTATTATCCTGTTTCTTAAGCCACTTGCCGCCTATTTACTTGTGCGGGTGATGGGCTACACAAGAAGAGTGGCCTGCATTGTTGCCTGTGCACTTGGCCAGATTGGTGAATTTTCATTTATTTTGGCAGAGCAGTCTATACACTGGAAACTTCTGCCAGATGCAGGCTATGATATGCTTGTAGGGGCGGCTTTTATATCAATAGCCTTAAATCCAATACTCTTTCGCCTTATGCTGCAGGCGATTCCCTTTAAAGCAAAAGCTGATCTCGATGCGCGTATTTCCCACTTTGCTGAAAGCACACTTATTCAGCCTCCGGAAGTTGTTATTGTTGGATTTGGCCCATTGGGCCAAGAAATCGCCACCTATTTTGAGGAGCAGGAGGTGCATCCGCTCATTCTGGAGCACAATATCGATGCTCTGCAGATGCAAACAGAAAAAAGACGCATTGTCTATGGTGATGCTACAAGCGAGCATGTTTTGGAGGTAAGCAGGCTTACGCAAGGCACGTTGCTCATCAGCACAGTACCGGAGCTTGCCACCAACCTTAGCATCATCCGAACAGCAAAGCATATTCATCCTGAGCTACGCATCATCACCCGCATTCAGTATGCAAGCGAAAAAGGGAAGATCGAGGAGCTTGGCGCCGAGTACGTCTGCGTCGAAGATGAACTCGCCCGCGGCTTTATCGACAAGATAAAGAGCTTGCGACAGGTTCTTTAGAAACGTAATGAAGGCCTTGTCCTCTAATACAAAAACCCAAATTAAAAGATTCGTGATAGCTAGGCGATGAAATGTTTCGTAAATAAACCTGTGCATTTGGAGTGTGCTCCGAATTTTTACCCTCTTTTTTGGAGTACACTCCGAATTTAGGTTGTTTCAAGCGGTTTTGTATATGTTAACGGTATTGGATATTACTTGGGCTGCCAGAGTGTAAGAATGTTTTTGCATTGAATTGCTTTTTATAATAAACAAAGATTTTATGGTGATGACATGCAAATACATGACTCTTTCGTTGATCTGATGGCCGAAGATTTGGCAGAGGCCATACTTGATGACAATGCAAAACAGGCAATAGATGGCTTTCGCGGTTTACATGAGAATCTTAGCCGGGGCATCCATCTACTTATTTCTAATCCGAAATTTACTTCGTTTTTTAAACGAGATGTAGACCTTGAATTTAGTGCAGACAAACCTTTACAGACCTCTCTTGGTCTTACGAATGAGCAAATGGCCGATATGTATGAATATTGCGTAGGGCTTTATAACGAGGCAAAGTATAGCGATGCAACAGATGTTGCAATCTGCCTCTGCATGTTAAATCCATTTATAGGTGGATTTTGGAGGTTGTTGGGGCTTTCTCAAGAGGCGCTCAGTGAATATTCTCGCGCTATAGTATCGTACGCTGTAGCCCTAGAAAGAGATGATGATCTTGAGCCTGCAATTTTCACAGCGCGATGCCTTGGATCTCTCGGCCATCGATCTGAAGCATTAGATATACTGAATCAAGCTCTAGAGCTTGCTAAAGATGGCGATGTGCCAGAGAATTTTCATAAAAAAATCAATGAAGTGCGAGCGTTATTAGCTTAGGGGAACTTTTCATGACAGGCGCAGTGGGACCCGTGCCCGGGAATCAGCCAATACATTCAATTCCTGATGCAGGTAAAAACGAGGAAACAGCTTCCAAATCTAAAGTTTTTAAGCAGCTAGAGAGCGCTGAAACTCGGCGCAAAATAGGCCGCGGCATACAAATTGGCGCAACGGCAGTAGCTGTGGTGGCAGTAGCTGCAGGCGTGGTAGCGCTTCACTTTACTCCTGTAGGATGGGCTGTTTTAGGTGTTGCAGCACTTGGAATTGGCGTAACAACTATTGCGGCTATAGTTTCTAAGGCAAGAGGTGGAAGTTTCTGGAATGAGGTTGTAAAGCCGCAGCTTAAAGGTATTGGTATTGGTGTTGCTTCAGTTTTTGTAGCAGCCATAATTGGCGGAATGGTTGCAGGTGGTTCAGGTGGGCCATCCTTAGGAGGCGCTGCTGGATTTGGTGCGGGCGTGATGATGGGCGGCGGTGTTTTTGGCCTTTCGAATATTGGCCCCGGAGGTGCATCGCGGCCAGAAGGTCGACCCGCTGGCGCACTCTTAATAGAGCCTAATATAGATGATCAAGCTAAGGCACAGATTCGAGACGCGGCTAGGGGAGATCCCATAAAGAAGGCAGGCAAGACATATAAAGATGATAAAGATGAGCTTTACAATGAGGCTGTGAAGTTTGTAGGGCGAGGCACTAAGCCAAACTTAGAACGAGCTGCTCGTAGACTCGAAGTGCTTGTAGAGTGTGGGGATGGAGGTGCTATGAGAAAGCTTGAGCTTGCTGAGCTTTGCATGATGATAGGAAAGCCTGCGAGGGCAGCTGAGCTTTATGAAGATGTCAGATTAGACAACAGCCAATCTATCATAGTAGCTGCAAAAGAGGTTCGAGCTCTAAGAAAGGCGGGCAAATATGATGAAGCAATTGCTCTTGGCAATGCCTACAAAAGCCAAGCTCAAACCGAACTTCCACGAACCGAGGGTGAACAGCGCAAGTTACTTGCTGACAGTGTTGCCTGGTATAGGACTCAGATAAAGAAGGCAGAAGATCAAAAAGCGGCTCAATAGTCAGCTCTTTGTGGGGCGACTTTTTCGCATTAGAATGCGGAAAAGTCGCGACTATTTTGCGTTTGGATGCGGATTAGTCGTGAATAAGCGGTTGTTCAATCCTTAAAAAGCGTTTAGTAGCTGTTCAAAATAGTAGAAACGTGAACCTTTGAGTGCAAGGATATCGTCTAAAGGCTTAACCATTTTTCACAGCATTATATTGTTTTTGTTAACCATAGGATGAGATCATCATCAAGTGGGTAGGTTTTACCTGCTGTTGTTGGCTGGCATTTATAGGTGATGCCGTGCCCATCAGGTGCGTAGCCTAGCTGAAAATAGAGCTGCTGAGCAGGACCATAGTCAGCATAGAGGCCAACGCCAATACCTATCTGGTTATACCCCTGTTTTTTAGCCAAGAGCTCGAGCCAAGTGAGCAGCTTTTTACCCAAACCAGATCTTCGATGCTTTTCATGAATCCAGACATCGCAGATCTCGGGTATATTTTCAGCTACATTTGCAAAATGAGGGTACTCAGACTGAAGTAATAAACTGCCATAGCCCAAGAGTTCATCTGCCGTTGCCAACACAGCAACCGTACGTACGCCCTCTTGCTGTTGAGTGTAGTACTTTTGCCATCGCTTGTTCGTTTCCTCTGGCGTTGACCATGGAAACGCAAAATCACGGACCAGCATTGTAATGTCTTGAGCGTTCATGGGGCGTATTACAACATTTTGGTGCATTTTGGTTCTCGAGTTAGCTTGAACGTTCTTATTTGAAATGGTTCTGACAACCCTCCAACGATAAAAACGATATAACGATAATAACGATAAAAATTATAGTAAAGTTAATTTATTTTCCTGGCTTTTTTGGCTCTGATAGAAATTTCAGGTAAATCTATTGTAACTTGATATCAGACTGTATAATCTGGTAGGTATGACACTTCACTATCCAATTACGGTTATCGAACAGCCCACTGAGCATGACTACAACGTGATCTTTAATGGCATTAATGGCTTTGCACGTTCTCAGGGCCTACATGCTGCAGCAGGGAGCTATTTCTTTGCCGTTTACGACGAGTCGCACATCATGAGAGCTGCCATAAGCGGTTTTGATAATTTTGGCTGCTGCGAAATTGGGGGATTGTGGGTCGACGAGCCTCTTCGAGGCCAAGGCTACGGCAGGGCTTTAGTCGAAAAAGCAGAAGAGTGGGCTCGCTCACATAACTGCAAGGCCATTACGGTTTTTACACTCAAAGAGTGGCCTGCATTTAGCTGGTACAAATCTCTAGGCTTTACAGTAGAGTTTGAACGGGCAGATCATGCCAACAACATGACCGGCTGTTATCTTATAAAAAAGCAAACATAATCAAGGAATGTCTTATATGAGTTTTTTTTCCTCTAAAACTGTGCTGAATGTGTGTGCTTTTGGTTTCTCTGTGTATCATGGATATAGCGCTCTACGAGAGTGTACAGTCCAGGTTTCTGATGATCATCACAAGGTAAACCCAAGCCTTACTCAAAGAGTAAAAGGCTTAACTCAGGTTGTAAAGCTTATTGCGGAAGATCATGTATCCGAGCCCTCTGCGGTTGGTGTTAACATGAAGTTGCTACGTAATAATGCTGCGATTCGGGTAAATAAAGCCATGCTTGAGCTTGTACCTGAGGGAATGAATTACTTTATCCTTCGTGAACTTTTCAAAATCAAGCAAAATACTACCTATGCGAATTCCTGTATCAGGACCTTTGCTACGGGCGTTGGCGCAGTATTTGGTATAGCTATAAGTAATTCAGCTGGTTTCGCAGGACGATCGACTGTGCTGTTGTTGGCAGAGGTGGCAGCGGGGTTCTTTTGTTCAAGAAATGAGGAAAGCGCCATAAATTTTGCTCTTAAAGCCGCTAACGAAAAAGAGCTTTTAGGGGCTTTACATATCTTTGAAGCTGTGAAAAGAGCTGCAAAGCGATCTGAGTCAAGTATAGAAGAGATTGACATTCAAAAGCAGCTTGTTAAGCTAAAAGCTCCCTACAGCCTTAATGAGAACGTAGTAGACAAGCTTGCTAAACGGTTGAAGCCTTCTTGCCTAACCCGTTATGGTCTAAAGTTTGCGTGGTAATTGCTATTCTCGATTTTGACAATTGCTGAAAGGGCGTTTGGCCAGTGAGCGAAGCTCTTTGGAGTGCGGCCAAACAAAAAGTCCAAACTCGAGCGTGCAATATCTCACCTTACGACTTGTTTCTAAGACAGGTTACTGCGTAGTATTGGACGATTTTTGCCGATGGCATCGCAGAAGTTTAGTAATCGCTCAGCTGAGAAGCCGGCAAGTTTTAGGCGCAAGATTGTGCTGAGTTCGTCATCGCTGAGGCATAAAAATTCTGCAGCTTGTTGATGCGTGAGGCCTCTTTTTCTAATTTTACGTTCGAGCTCCAGGGCCATTTCGGTTTTTTCATCTTCTTCGCTATAGTGTATCATTTTTTTATCTCATCTCGTGAACTTAGCGTTTGTAGTGCCTTGAGGAGGGGAGTTTTTTCGGGATTTATTGTGTGAAAGAAGGCGTGGTCCTCTTTTTCGACAATGGGAATTGCCTCTGTTAAAAGGGCGCTTCCCGCTGCTGTGAGTATGGGGCTTTTGCTGCGTCCATCTTGGGCCTTGCGTGTGATAAGCTTTTTGGTGTGCAGGCTGCGAAGGATCTGCGATGTGGTGTTGGGGTCAAGGCCGCAAAAGCGGCCAATCTCCACCTGGCGTATAAGGCCATTACCACTCTGGTTTAACCAGCCAATTGCTGCCAGCACAACAAACTGCGGATGGGTAAGCTTGAGAGGCTTTAGGGCCTGTTCAATGGCGCGGCGCCATAAGGTGCTAGTCTTCCAAAGCAGATAGCCTGGCGATACTTCTGGCCCCTTATGGGCGCTTATCTTTGCAAAGTCAACGTTCAAAACAACCCCATCTAAAAACTCATGCTGATTGTAAAGCATCCACCATTTTAATGGAGCCTATAGATGCGTATACGATGGCCGTCAGGATCACGAGCTACGAATGTACGGCCAAAATCCATATCGGTAATATCTTGTAGCATTGGGATATTTTCTTTTTTCATCACTTCAAAGGCTTTGTCGATCTCGTCAGCGCTAAAGCAGATCTCTGCAGTTGAAGGTGTGGCTACAACTTTTGGTTCTGCGGTATGGCGCGACCAGCAGCCAAGTTGAATGCCATTATCAAACTGAAAAAGACAAAATGTTGGCGATGCTTCCAACGGCTCTCTTTGAAGCAGCTTTTTGTAAAACTCGCAGCTTTCCTGTGGACTTTCCACAAACAAAAGAACCATTCCTAGTTTTGGTGTAAACATACGATACTCCTTATTTTTTATCGTACGTATGAGTATAGTACGTATACGTATTGTCAAGCAAGCCCCTTTTATCCGCGTATCGTGTATAATTTCCTCTTTTTTGGAGAGATCTACTGTGAAATATCTAGTTATTTTGGCTCTTTTTGTAACCACGCATGTTGCGGCTGTTGAAAATTCAATAATTTCTGTAATGGAACATTTTGAAAATATAGAGAACCTGCAACAGGCAAAGTATAATGAGGCTCATTTTAGAAAGATTGAAAAGGGTCTGAGTGAAAAATGTAAAAAAATTCGTGTTATGACATATAACATGCTTTTTGACCTCTATGATAACGCACTTGCTCCAGAGAATCGCTGGCCTGCAAGGCTTCCTCGCATAGTTGCCCTAATTGAAGAGATGAACCCCGACGTTATCGGCACCCAAGAGCTGCAGCCAAACCAGGTGCAGGATCTTGTGCCATTGTTAGACAGCACCTATGAGTTTATTTCAGTAGATTCATCAAAAGATGATCAAGATGGCATATTTGTGAAAAAAAGCCGTTTTCACATACTCAAGGATGAGCTTGTATTTTCTGAATCCGATGCTGAAACACCCGTCATAACCATTGTAGAGCTTAATGACAAAGAGACAGGAACATCATTTGCTGTTGCTAACTCCCATTTTAGCTTTTCAAAGGTCGCAAAAAGAGGCCACGAAGCAGCGCTCGTTGCAAAAAAGGTAGATGCCCTTGCCAAGCGCATGCCGGTATTCTTTATGGGCGACTTAAACACCTTCCCCAACCGCCCAGATATGAGCTTTCCATTTTATGATGGCGACTATGTGAACGATATTCTTACCAAAAAGACCCTTCAGGATTCGATAGATGTTTCGCTTGTTGGCCACGTGGGGCCTATTGGCACATTTACCAACAACCCTCCCGCCATTCTTCCTTTTGAGGGCACAGGTACGCCTGGCGTAATTTTGGATCACATTTATGTCTCTAAAGACATCACTGTACTCCTACACGCTGTGCAGCCTGGGACTGTAGATGGTCATTTCCCATCCGATCACATGCCGGTCGTGATTGATTGCGTCGTGATGAGCGATTCTTGAGTATGTCCCACTATATTGAGTTTTTTTCGGCAAAAGAAAGCGTAAAGGTTGAGTTGGAGCAAAAAGGGGCCTGGCAGGAAGTTGTCGTTAGGGGAAGTAAGTTCCACGCCCTTCGTACAACCTTTCGTAAAGCTGCTGAGCGTGCGCTTCCACTGGGTGCCTCACGCACCTTTCCAATTTCTAACCAGGTGGTGTTGCGGCTCTACTTTCCTTGGGGGCTTGCAAATACTTTTGAGCGTATCCGCAGTATTATAGAAGGCTTTATTGAGTTTGCAAGGCCAGCTCGAGATCCGTACGAGAGAATGAAACTACTTTTGCCCGACGGTCGTTATGAGTCTGTAGAGAAGGTTGCACGACTTGGATGCTACTTGAATCCACCTTGTGATAAGGCTACAACTATTTCTACTCTCATCGATTCTGCTCTTAAGATCGACGAGCTGATGCTGTTTCACTTTTTGACAAAGCGACTTCCTAAACAGAGTCGCATTGTTTTGATGCGAGAGCTTGCAGGGGGTAAAATACTCTCAGAAGTATCTAGGAACAATCATCCTTTCTTTAAAAACAAGCAGCTTGGTATCACTGGTGGTTTAGATCGAGAACGTAACGACCATTATTATGTGCACTGTTTTATTGCCTATCCACTTGTGAGCAACAGGCGAAGAATACAAAACCGCATACTTTTTCCGCTCTCAAGAAAATCAAGGCTAGAACTTGCCTTTCAAAACCGTGCTGAGGCAGTGCTGCTGCCTTTTGACATGCAGCAGCTGCGTACGCATGAATGTACCTTTTTATCGACCCGCTTTTCTGTACGTGCAGATAGTGCTCGACAGATAGTTTCTTATGAACAAGATGGCAGACTCCTTTTAGAGCATTCCTTTGCAGATGAGACCTTTTTTGGTAGTACGCAAGATGTTGTAGGAGGGCTTTTTAGGGTTTTTGCTAAAATCATAGAAAGGCTAGATCTATCGCGTCAGTCGGAGTTAGCTAAAGATCCTGCGCTTTTAAAGGAGCTTTTTAATAGCCTCTTTGCCTTTCGGGTGCAGCTGAGTGTGCCTCAGGAGCTCGATTGTCAACCCTACAGCCATCCTTCCCATCCTAAAGTCGCTCTTCAATCTATTTTGGCTGAGGATAAGATCTTCATGCCAGATCTTTCAGCGGCAAAATCTGCCTTTTTAGCGCTGTGTGAAACTCTTGAGCCTTCAGTTGAGCCTTGTGAGGGCTTAACAGAGCTGCTCGATCACTTTCGCACCCCTTTTTTTGACGGCACAAACACATTTCAGAATGGGTTTGGCTACTATGGGGGTATCTCTGCACAAATCTGGATCCACTTTTGGCCTAAGATGACTCGTGATCTTCTCTGTACAATCATAAGGCTTCATAAGGCAGATCCTCTTCATCCAAGTCTTGTTGTTAAAACATTTGAGAAGTCTGCTGTTACACTTTTTAGCCTTATTGAAAAAAGCTTTGATGATCTTGATGTGCTCCAGCTGAGACAGCCTCCCAACAGCCGTTTTGATATGTATCCTTTTGAAGCAGAGACGCTCTATCTTGATCAGCTGCAAAATCTCTATAATTCAGGGTCGAGGATTTTAGCAATACTTGGGACTGGTCAGGTTCCATTCTCTCAAAATGCGCATCGTGAGGCTACCATTAGCCACGGCATAAAGAGGCTGCTCTATCCAGTTAGGTATGATTTTTCAAACAGTCATGGCTATACAGAGGAGGGATTTGCTGCAGAATTTTCACGTGGGATGGATGCGCTTTTTCGAACATTTGAAGTGCAAAGGGAGGGTGTTCAGCAGGCGCATATAGTCGATTTTGTAAAGCGACTTGTTGAAGGAGAATTTTTGGTAGAGCCCCGTTTTAAGCATGATCTACTTGATGCAAAGCATTTTGCTGCGGGAATGCTTTCTACAACGTTATATTTTTTTGTTGATGGCGAGTGTAGATTTAGAGAGCTGATTATACGGGTGCTTTACGAAATTGGCCGACAAAAACGGGTAAGCCTGAATGCATCGCTCCTTATTGATGCAGTATATCTATTTTTAAAATCTCAGCCTTCATCTGATGGGATGGAGCCTCTTAAAACGCTAGATCAAGATGCACGCGAGTATCTGCACAACGAGCTTGCTCGCTACTCTGTCGAAGAGTTGCCATTTGTCGAGGAGTCGCTATCTCTTCTGCAGCTGCATATAAGAAAAAAAGTAGTTTCAAAATTTGAAATTGAGACTCTTTGTAAAGCTATTTATCAAAAAATACATAACTTACACGCTGATCCTTCAACGGAAAGGTATTTTAATCTCATCCCATCATTTAACAATTGATTTCATAAATTGAAGTTAATTTGATACTACATTATACTACTTGTCTGAAACATTACTATATGTGAATTATGAATCTTTTACGATCACTTTGCTCTCAGCGTTCTGGCGCTATTGAAACAACACTTAGATCTTCTGGCATCTTAAAAAATGGCCAACGTCATGAAGACTTTTTAGTGCGCAACAGAATGGCAGATTCTGGCGAATCTATTTTTGATGTTTTTTCTCGCGCTACTCAGCATCTTGCAAAAGCTGGTGAGCCATTTTATGGCACTTCCAAATTAGAGAGAGTTCACATGCAATTTTTAGAGCAGGTGGCGCGCTTTCAGGTGATTTTGGGAAGCCCGATGCTTACAAACGCGGGTAGACGAGATGGTAAGAGTATCTCGGCCTGCTCAATACCACCAGTACGGCTTAAAGAGATGACGCCCAGTCAAATAGCCAAAATGGTTGGCGACTATCACACAAGAGGGATGGGAACGGGCTTTTGTTTTGATGATCTTGAAGATCCCTGTGAAATGCTTATGTTTTTAAACGAAGCGGCCGTAAAGGAGGTTCAGCAGGGTAAAATTGAACGCTCCTGCAGCAACATGGGCGTGCTCTCTGTCGATCATCCGCGAGTGCTGCAATTTATCCGCGTTAAACAGGAAAATCCAGACATTCGTGAGTGGAAGTTTAACATCTCTGTGAACATGACAAACGACTTTATGGCTGCATGGGAGAGTAAAACGCCATTTGTTTTGAAGGATGGCTCCACTGTAGATCCGCACTTTCTTATGCATGAGATTGCTCGTAATGCCCATACCACAGGGGATCCCGGCGTTCTTTTTATGGGGCGTATAAATGAGCTCAACCGCGTACCACAAAAAGGGGTTTTGCATACCGTTGTTCCTTGCGGTGAAGTGTCGATGTTTGATGGTGAGGTGTGCCAGTTTGCCTATCTCAACCTTCCGCGATTTATTGTTGATGGCACGCTAGACATAAAGGGTCTGAAAGAGGCTGTTCACACCACTGTTTTAATGCTTGATAATGCCTTAGAAATAAATATTGCAAACATGCCGACGGTAGCGAGCGCCCAGATTATTTCATCTGTCAGAAGAATAGGTGTGGGGGTTTGCGGCTTTAGTGAGATGCTGCAAGAGCTA
>JAFEGT010000010.1 GCA_018239765.1 Verrucomicrobiota bacterium | reverse complement strand
CCCCCAAAAGGTGCTCCGAACATTCTGCTTATTATGACCGATGACGTTGGCTTTGGCGCTCCATCTACCTTTGGCGGCGTGATTCCTACTCCTGCTTTAGATAGAATCGCAAATAATGGTCTTCGCTATACCCAGTTTCACTCTACAGCCCTCTGCTCTCCCACTCGTGCTTCATTGATAACAGGCTGTAATCATCACAGCGTGGGTTTTGGGGTGATTTCTGAGCAATCCACCGGTTTTCCTGGCTACAACAGCATCATCGGCAAAGATTCTGCTACAATAGGTGAGATACTCAAGCAAAATGGATATGCTACTTCGTGGTTTGGAAAAGATCACAACACGCCTGCATTTGAGGCAAGTCAGGTGGGGCCCTTTAATCACTGGCCAACAGGTCTTGGGTTTGAATATTTTTATGGCTTTGTAGGTGGCGATACAAGCCAGTGGGAGCCAAATCTCTTTCGCAATACAACGCCAATTTATCCCTATGTTGGCAATCCGGGATGGAATCTTACAACGGCTATGGCAGATGATGCCATCAGTCACATGAATATGCTCAATGCTATTGACCCTGAAAAGCCCTTCTTTGTCTACTATGTTCCTGGCGGCACACATGCGCCTCACCATCCAACTCCTGAGTGGATCGAAAAGTTTAAGGGCAAGTTCGATATGGGCTGGAATGCGCTTCGCGATCAGATTTTTGCCAACCAGAAGAAGCTTGGCGTAATTCCTCAAAATGCCGAACTTACAGCGTGGCCAGATGACCTTATAAGAAGCTGGGATAAGCTGTCAGCTGATGAAAAGAAAATGTTTGCTCATCAAGCAGAGGTCTATGCCGCCTATCTTGCCTACACCGACCATGAAATTGGCCGGGTTATCCAGGCGGTGGAAGATATGGGCAAGCTTAACAACACGCTCATTATCTATATCAGCGGCGATAATGGTTCAAGTGCAGAGGGCACATTGCTCGGAACGCCCAATGAGGTCGCGGCATTCAACGGGGTGAATGTTCCGGTGGAGGTTCAGCTTAAGGATTTTTACGACGTATGGGGTTCTGATAAAACCTATCCGCATATGTCTGTAGCGTGGTCGTGGGCATTTGATACACCCTTCAAATGGACAAAACAGATAGCGTCTCACTTCGGTGGAACTCGTCAGGGAATGTGCATTTCTTGGCCGGGTCATATTTCTGATGTAGGGGGTATTCGTACCCAGTTTCACCATGTCATCGACATCGTGCCTACGCTTCTTGAAGCAACAAATATTCAAGCGCCAACGATGGTTAATGGGGTGCCGCAAAAGCCAATAGAGGGCGTGAGCATGCTCTATACCTTGGATGTAGCAAATCGCGACGCCCCATCACGCCATAAAACCCAGTATTTTGAGATGATGGGCGATAGAGCGCTCTATCATGATGGCTGGGTGGCCTGTACAACGCCTCTTCGTGCTCCGTGGGATCTTACTGGTCCTACAACACAAGATCCAGCAAATGACTACAAGTGGGAGCTCTACAATGTAAATCAAGACTGGACCCAAGCTCATGATCTTAGCGCGCAATATCCTGACAAACTTAAAGAGCTTCAGGAGCTTCTCTGGGTAGAATGTGCCAAATATCAGGTGCTGCCGCTTGATTCTTCTGTCGCTGCAAGACTTGTTGCTCCTCGGCCAAATCTTACAGCAGGCCGTTTTGACTTTACCTATACCTCGCCAATTACCGGTATACCACTTGGTGATGCTCCAAGTCTTCTCAACACTTCGTATGTTATTACGGCAGACATTGAGGTGCCAAAAGAGGGTGCAGAGGGGATGATTGCTACGCAAGGAGGCCGTTTTGCAGGCTGGGGCTTCTATCTACTTAAAGGTAAACCCGTATTTGTCTGGAACTTGGTAGATCTTGAGCGAGTGCGTTGGGAAGATACAAACGTCTTGGCTCCTGGCAAGCACACAGTCAGCTTTGACTTTACCTACGATGGAGCAGGTGCTGGAACACTTGCCTTCAATAGCTTTAGCCGTATTGGCCAGGGTGGTACAGGTAAGCTTATTGTTGATGGCAAAGTGGTGATGACAAAGAAGATGCAAAGAACCTTACCGCTTATTTTGCAGTGGGACGAAACGTTTGACATAGGTTCCGATACGGGAACAAGTGTAGAGGACAAGGACTATCAAATCCCATTTCGCTTTACGGGTAGCCTTAAGAAGGTAAACATTAAGATTACCCCTCCGGTCTTATCGGATGCAGAAAAAAAGCTTTTGGAACAAGAGGGCCAGCGCAACAATAGAGCAAGCGAATAGTTAGTTGTGTTTGAATCTAAATCTGTAATGAAGGGGATTTGTTGGAAACTCTGAGATCTTTAGAATTATACGTTTGTCAACTTTGGTTGCAGTCTCTTCTGCAACCGTTCTTTTTTCTGAATTTCCAAACTGTTTTACCCATTTTAATTGGCACTCTTTGCAAACGAGAGGTCTTTCGGTTAGTCTGAAACAGAATGAGCAGGGAGTAGTCACAGTAAAAATCCATTTTTTATTGCGGAAGTATATTCAAGACAGCTATTTTATAAAAGACTGTTGAGGCTAAATCAATTCTTAGCGTACTCTTGGGGCATAACGAGTTTTGAGGGCGGCACCTAACCCACTCCTAAATTTGGTTGGGTATAATCTCGATTGAGTGATACTCTTTGCAGCGATATACACTCGAGGTAGGCCTATGAAGTATGAATGGTACGAAATTAACAGCACATATCCTTGCCCTCGCAATGTTTCTAATGCACTCTTTTGCTGTCTAGACGCACCGCAAAGCAATTATGTAGAAAGTAGAATTGTGGAGTTGATGAGACGTCATGAGGTTCACCATCTAAGCTGTAATTCAGCAGGGTACTATCGCTCTTATGATGTGGTAAAGCTAGAGTCTAGAATCCAGATTCGCGTGTGTCAAACAGCGCAGGAAGGATTTAGGGTAATAGCAGAGTTCTGGCGAAATCCTCTTAGAGCCCTTGGTCGGCTCTTTCGCATCCAGAACGTCCCAAAATGTAACTCCAAGTAATCAGCAATTTTCTGTAGCCATATTCTAACGTTTTTTAATCTCTCCTCTCTTTCTTTGGGCGAGAATATTCTAAGAACTCGCCCGCTTTCAAAAAATTTAAACAGCGCCTCCTGCAATTTTGCTCATAGAGTTCCTCGATTTTGAGTTGGATCACGATTGAAAAGAAAAAAATCGTGGGATAAAATGTTCAAAATATGATAAATTATCATAAACTAACAAAAAAGGAGTAAAAGATGAACGGTTTGTCAGATTATATGAGCAGTTTGGACTTAAGCTCGCTCGATCAACCTCTTCCAGTTTTCCAAGCCCAAGAACCTGTTGTTGAAATAAGTGAGGAGCAGGCGGCCCGATTAAACCAAATATATTCTCAGGCCATTCAGCAAGATCTATCAATGCCGCGCACTGCACGGCCATTGAGTGAAGCTGAGGCTCAGTTTTTACGCTGCCATACTGTAGTCGAAATTGGAGGAAGGGCAGAAAGTTCGCAAAACCCATTCGAGCGATTTGTAGCAAATGTGGTGAAGCAGGCGGTTATGCAGATGGCTGGAGATCTTGCAAAGGAAATTGTGCAGGATGCCTTACATCCACCGGCTCAAGTGCATCGAGAAAGCAAGCCTGCAAAAAAGGATCCCTCTGTAGAGACCATGAAAAAAATTGCAAAACATGATGTTCAAGCACGAACAATAAGCATGGGCAAGGAGCTTTTAAAAGAGTCCATTAACGTGGTCCAGCATGGCGAGTTTATTAACTATGCAGGTCAGGCTCTTGGAGCAAGTTTGGCAGGCACAAAATTTTTAGAAAAAGTTGCCGAAGAGGGTTTTGATTCTGCTGTAGCGCACACTGCTGGAACCATTACAACTGATTTTATTTTAAAGCATGGTGTAAATGCAGCAACGGCATTTGTTGGATGCACCAACCCACTCTTTTGCGCCAAGCTTATAATTACTGTTGTAAAGGACCTCTTTACACCAACCGAAACTGCGCCGCCAAGTATTGATATGTATGGACACATTCCTCCCATGCAGTTTCCGCAAGGTTCCCATCTTCCGCCATTAAACCCAAACCTAGGGCCAGCTTTTAGAGCCCCACAATAAAGAATTTTTGCAAAAGGATATAAGGAGAATAGATATGGATCCAGTATCAACATTGACAGGCATTCTTGTTTCAAATTTGGTTGGCTTCCTTTTTGGAGGAGGTAACCAAAATCAAGGCGAGGTTTTAGAAACGTTTTTAGAAACATTAACAACAAGCTTTACGAATCGGGTAGAAAATGTCGTTCGCGATGCCTTTACCGAGCAGAATTTTTTAGAGATAAAGGCAGATATCATGAGCGGTGCAACTGCCTTTAGAACGTTTCGCAATAGTGGGGGGCAGGATGAATATCATCTCGGAATCGCCTGCCATAAGATTATAGAGGCAAGATCGCGCATATTTGCAGCCTCAGAGCTTATTATTTCTCGCGATCTTCAGTACATGCGTGATGAAAGTATCGAGCGTAAAGGTGCTGCAACTCTGCAGCATAATAGGGCTTTTCAGGCAGCATTTGTAGCGATTCAGGCTGTTGCTGCTCTTGATGTGATGGTATTTGGGGCGAGAGTTGTGCGTATACCTGCATTAAGGCGAGAGGCTGCAACACGGCTTACAGAATATATAAACCGTGCCAACGAACTTAAAACACAGTATCTGCTTCATCAATCAAGGCGCACTTGGGTAAGGTATGAAAGTCAGCTGCAGTGCTATGATGGAGGTGAAGGGGTGGGGTATCACTGTACCGCTCTTTGTAGAGCCAGACGGTTTCTGGATGGTAACGTGATTGATAATCAAGAGCAAAATATCTGCCAAATAGATCCGAGAAGATATGAACAGCTTATTCAGCCCTTTAATGAGCGTGTTACAAGGCGTCATGCGGAAGATCGCTCTGTATATAACGCGGCAGTTGAGTATTTAGAGCGAAGTCCAGGAAATATTCAAACCAGTATAAATACCTGGACTGAGCTGCAGACTCAGTTTAATAGACAGCCGGGGCAATGATCTTTTCTTCAAGCTCTTCGTGGCAGGCGCTTACAATTGGTTTAAGGCTGATGTCGATGTAGGTCTTTTTTTGACCAAGCGCGCTTTTTCGAAAATTTTCAAGCAAGATCATTTCGTCTTGCGTGAGCGATTGCTCAAGGTGACCTGGTTTTGCTTGATTAATTTTTGCAACTATTGGAGATGTTTGCCACTGACGGTACGCCTGTAATTCAGCCACGCTCCACTTGCCAAATTCTTCATTGCATTTGATTTTGAGCTGTTGGATATACTGAGTAATGATGGCGCATGCTTCGTGACCATAATTTCCATAGCTAGCAAATAACCGCTTTGCATAGGCATCTACTCGATGTGTAACTACTGATTCTAAGAGCTTGACCCCCTGTTGTTCGGGTTCTCTTGTGCGGGACATACGTATTGCTGAAGTCATGATTCATTCCTCCCCTTCCTAAGGAAGGGGATAGTTTGATTAACGTGGAATTTGTGGGCAAGAAAAATAGCCTGTAAATTGCAGCTTGTCGCTAAGGTAGCTGAAGGTGCCTAGTGCAATATCTGAGCAGCGCTCCCAGCCTGGAAAGCGGTTGCCATGTGCGCTTGAGCACATCTTTACTGCGAGTGTCTGATAGTCGGTGAAGTTTCTATGCACTTCACGAGCGGCGATTGCAAAGCCAGCTACAGAAATGAGGCTAAATTTAGCCGCTTCCGCTACGGATTTTGCTTTGAACATTTTGTAGGCTCCGTAAACACCAACGCTTGCGGCGGCTCCTGTTACTCCTAAATTTGTCACTATCGTAGCGGGGGTTGTGTGCGCAATTCCTTCAAGTGCTACGCATACTTCACGTTGTGCCGTTTTTGCATATGGTACAACTGCATCGCACATATTATAAAAAGATGTTGTTATTACATTCATATTGTCTCCTTATGATTAAAGATAGCGATTCTGTATACAGAAGAGACAAAATTGAGGCAAATATTTTTGCCATTATTTGCAAGAGGCTCTAGTTTCTACTTATTTTTTAGTGAGTTTGCAGGGGCCAACGTTTGGTTGGATCTGCCCATCTATGTCGCGGTTGGTGCTCGAAAAGTTGTAGGAGTTGTTGTCTACCCTTTCATATATTTGGGTGGAGCTTGCTTTTGAGCCATCAGAAAGTGTATAGCGCACGTTTACATACCAGCTATCGCCATCACGATTCCAGCTGCCTTCGCCAAAGCCTCCTTCAGAATCAAAGATCCAGGAGCGTACGCGCTCATCTTTTGGGTCCCATCCGATAATCTGTCGGCCAAAAAAATCTTTTTGGCCATTTATCTGGAGGGAAAAGGTCTGGGTAAGAAAGTTGCCATAGTCGTCCCACTGGTTTTTAGTCATAAAGCGAGAGTCGCTATCGTCGTTTGTCCAGCTGCCAACAAGCCAGTTTAGGCCATCTAAGTGGGAGTGTGATGATGCTGTTATTTCGCTGTCGACCGCGTGTCGTGCACATGATGCAAAGGCCAAAATCATAAGCAGTTGAAGGAATTTTGCCACTATTGGCCTCCATCTATTCTGAGAAGTGTCCATGTTTGCGCTTCATCTCCAAAGTAGACCTCTACATCTGTGGCATCTTGCGTAAGATTATAGAGCCCTGTAACCATTGTGGGGGAGGTGGGGCTGTCGCTTACCTTCCAGATAGCCTGTTGCGTCTTTGGATCAACAGTTCCTGCAAGCGCTTGAGTTTGGTCAAGTGCGGCGTTATAAAAGGTGCCGGCGATATTGCCGCTTTTATCGAGTGCAAGTTGGAGGAAAAAGTTGGAAAAGGCCGCATCCTTTTCGCTTACACCTGCTGCAAAAACACCAAGCGGCATCCATTCTCCATGTTCGGTTGCAATTATGGAGTCTACAGGAGTTTGGTATTGCGACTCCATAGGTACATACTCATATCCCGTGGTGTAGTAGTAGGGTTCATACCAGCCGTAGGGAAGCCAGTTGGCTACACTTGCCCAGCCGGCAGCTCTCCACCAGTTAACGCCTGGATGGCAAAAAAAGTCATAGGTCGGGTGGGTCTCAAAAAAACGATCTTTAAACCAGCGGTTCGCTTCTGGATAGCGGCCTCTTATGCTGTTGTCAGCAAGGCGTGATACCTGGCGAGCATTTTCTGTTTTGCTTTGCACTGTTGTGCCAAAATTTTGCGGCCTTTGTATGCGCTGGGGCACATTCTGCTGTCGAAATTCTCGTATTTCGTTTCTCACTTGGGCTTGGTTTGCAATAGTGGGACGGGGCCTTGCCTGTATGGGTTGTGCTGCAGGTCTTTGTGTTTCTATTGGTCGATTTACCGGAGGGCGGCTCATTGCGGGCGTGCGGTTGATGTTGGGGTTTGGGCGAGCAGCAGGGGTGTGGATCGGGCCCGAAGCTCTATTTGGAGCTCTGGTTGGAGCTCTGTTTTGAGGAGCTCTTGCTGCGGGTCTTGCAGAACCTCTGGCACCGGGACCGGGACCCGCTCTTGAGGCTTCCAGTAGGAAGAGGCTGGATGAAAAAAGACATATAAGAGAAATTTTCTTCATAATCCTCTTTTATAATACTATGGATTTTAAATCCTAGAAAAAAATGAGTAATTCTTTGTATAATTGGTGCTAATTTTCGAGGAAAAGATGAGTTTAGTTAATTTATGTACAGCTTTCGATTCAATCGCAATTAGCGATCTCATGGAGGAATTGATTGATAAAGTATTTAGACCAGGCTCTAAATGGGAAGAGATTTATGGTCATGCATCTCGCATTCCTCATTTTGATAACAAGAGGGTGATTGAGCGGCTTAAGGCATTTGCAGAAAAATCGCAAAAGCCAACAGAAGTGATACAGCCTTTACGAATTTTTGCAGCACTTCTCGATCAGCTCGAAAAAAAACCTCAGCCGAAGGATAAAGCCGAGCTTCATCTAAACTTACGAAAAAGTTGCTGTGACCTTATGCGAAAGCTCGAGCTCGATGACTTTTTTCGCGTAAAGCTACTCTTTCAGCAGCATAAACTTAGCCATCCAAACGCCGATTCTAAATCTCCTGCTTGGGCAGAAGAGTTAGAGGGTCCTGAAAGAGCGCTTTTTTTGGAGCTTCTAAGTAAAAACAGCCTTCCAGAAAGCATCCGACAAACGTTTGTAGACCATTTTGTCCGTAAAGATGCATCTGAAGAGGGGTTGTCACTTGCAGTTGAGCTTGCCAAGTCATTACATCCTGCAGAGTCAAGGCTGCTTGTGAAGAGGCTGCTGAGTAAAAACAGTGACCGCTGCACAGCGCTTTTTGTTAAGACTGTTCGTCCTTTAACTTTTCCCGATGAAGTTCGCAATCGGTTGTTTGTGTGTCTATTAGGGGGGGAGACTGCGCCTGCGCTACTCGTTGCGGTACAAATTGCAGAAAGGTTGTACCATAGCACTGTTTTGGATATACTTAACCGTGTAGAGGCCCATAAAGCTGAACCAGAAGCCAAAGGGATACTTAAAGAACTCTTTAGGTCAACCTGGTTGCATAACCCAGCGACTGATGCTGATCAAACCAAAGAACTTAAAGATAGAGTGGTAGAGGTAAGTAAAGCATTAGGGATAGTGGTGCCTATCTGGAAAAAAATCGACCAAACGTCTGACTGGATTAAACCTCAAATAGCACCTACAAAAACGCTGCCAAGAAGGTTAATTGCAGTTCCTTCAGTAAAAATGGATATATGAAGCTTCTATCGCATCCAATACTCCTTGAGCATGGTCTTGAAAGTCATCCTGAAAGCCCAAAAAGGCTGCAAGCAGTGTTGGAAGCCATTGAAAAAAGCCCATATCACAATCTCCTTGATCTTTCAATCTCGCGAAGAGCCACAATTGATGAGCTTGAGCTTGTGCATACAAAAGACTATATCGATCGCGTCTTAAGCGGTGGTCATCTGGATTCTGAGATGGAGATCACAGCCGAAACTGTAGAGGCGGCACTTGTAGCAGTGGGGCTTGGTCTTGAGCTTTTAGAGCAAAAAAGAGATGGATTTCTCCTAGTAAGACCTCCTGGACACCATGCAGAGCCATCAATGGGTATGGGGTATTGCCTCTTTAATAACATCGCGATTGCGGCAAAAAAAGCCATCCAGATTGGCTATGAGCGCATTTGTGTTATAGATTTTGATGTGCACTTTGCAAATGGCACGCAAAAAGCGCTAGAGGGTGATTCTCGCATTTTGCTGATGGACATCCATCAGGAAAATCTCTATCCTCAAGGTTTTGGTGCTGCAAGTATAGTGCTACCGGCAGAATCTGGTGATAGAGAGTATCTTGAGCTCTTTGAAGCAGTAATAAAGCCGAAAGTGCGTAGATTTTGCCCAGAGCTTGTTTTGGTGTCGGCAGGTTTTGATGCGCATGAGAGCGATCCTCATGGCAACATGCACCTTACAACAGAAGGGTTTGGCAAGCTTGCCAAAGGGCTATCAGAGCTTGCACCACAGCTTATCCTATTTTTAGAAGGGGGATATAATGACTACTTTCTTGCCCGTAACGTCTTGGAAACAGTTAGACAACTATGCCTACTTCGATTGTGATGCAAGCAAGGAGTGTATAGACGCCGTTTATCAGATTGATCTTGCCTGCTATGAAGAGCCTGATGACCAGGTTGATTATGAGCGTCTAGAGCTTGTTATGAAGGCATTTCCTGAGGGGTTTAGGCTCTGGTGGCATAGGGTGGACGATACATGGCAGCTCGCAGGCTACACAGGCTGGTATCCGATGTCAGAAGAGCAGTTTACCACCTTTAAAAATAGCCCAGAAACGGTAAAAAACCGCCGCGTTGTCCCAGAAAGGGGTAGCCCCTACCTCTATCTTTTTAACTACAGTGTGCTTCCATCGCTAAAAAAAGAGCCTCTAACAAAGCTGTTGCTTACGCGTTATGCTGAAGATATTACTAAACAGAAACCAAAAGGCCTTGCCTGCATTACGGTATCAGACGATGGCGCCCGCGTAGCAAAACGCTTTGGTATGGAACAGAGCGGCTCAGCCATTTATACGACATAGCTGATAGCTAATCCTAAAAAGCATTTCGCCTGTTTAGGTCGCCGCCAAAAGCGTGAGATGTCGGTTCGGGTTGAAAGCAGGGGGCTAAAACAAAGCTGCCATAAGTGGCTCGTTCTATAGTTGCATAGAGCTTTCGACCATCATAGGGTCTAAAGCAGCCGTAGAGCGATGCTAACTCAAGCGCAACAAAAGAAAGTGGCTGAGCGACAACTCTCAATAGGTCTTTTCCAGCATCAAGTAGTCTTGCGTTAAAATTACACTTCTGTGCCTTATTTGGCATCCAAAAATGAGAAAGTGAGATGAGTTTAGCGACTCTGTAGGCTACGTTTGCTAAAGAGGCAATAGAATGAACAAATGGTGTGCCCAAACTAAGTAAAAAACATTTAAATCTTACGACGCCTTTCGATTCATTCAAATATCGACGTTGGGTAGTTTGGTCTATGAGAAACATAGCTTGCGAATCATGCTCGGCACAGCAGCTATATCTGGCCCCATTTTCATCAACTTTCCAGCTATTGACGGGATAAAAGTCTTTTAGTGTTACGTTCATATAAGATCCTTCTGTTAAGGGTAAAATTATATCTAATATATTAAGGGCCTTTTGCAAAACTCGAGTTGTCCGTTTTCAGGCCAACGGCCTGGATTATAAAAGCCTAGGGCATCGCCCTAGGTGTCTGATGTATAGTGTGTTGCAGGCTGTAGGCCTGCATTATAGGTGTGTAACTATACGCTATAACGCAGGCTTACAGCCTGCAATATGCTCCACATCATATTCCTAGGGCGATGCCCTAGGCTTTTATAACTCAGGCCGTTGACCTGAATTCAGTTGCGCTTAGTATTGCAAGAGGCTCTTAATTTATTCACTGTGGGCTCAGGTGTATCTACCTGTATTATTAAAGGGGTACTGTTTTATCCTTCGAGGCTGTGAAAAATGATAAGCGCTTTGGCAAAAAACGCCCTTTTGAGCCATTTTGCCACCCCGCCCCTCGCCCTACTCGCTTGAGTATGTTGCTCGGGGCGGGGCTTCGGCAACTTCGTTGCTGGCAAACTGACTCAAAATCATCGTTTTTTCCAGCGGCTTAACCATTTTTCACAGCCTCT
>JAFEGT010000109.1 GCA_018239765.1 Verrucomicrobiota bacterium | reverse complement strand
GCGCGGCGGTATATAACAGCCAGTCATCACCGTCTTTTATAAACTGTCTTTTTGCTGATAATAAAAGCAGGTCCGGTACCGTCTTCAGTTACGATCATTGCAACCCGCTTATCATCAACTGTACCTTCGCTAATAATATAGTGTCGGTTGAAGGTGGCGCCTTAACCAATTTAAATGTAACTGCGCCGGTTGTAAACAACAGTATCATCTGGTTAAACGGTACCAGTGCTGGTGCAAACAACAGCAGCTTCACAAATGATGGCTCATCAGGCGTAACCGGCGCCAGCAATATTATACAGGGCACACCCGGCGTAAGTGACCCATTGTTTGTAAATGCCGCAGGCGATAACTACAGGCTGGCCTCATTAAGCCCTGCCATTAACGCAGGTGATAACAGCTTATATGGCTCCGCGCTGAATATGAATATTGACCTTGATGGTAAAGCAAGGCTTACCGCCTCTGCTATTGACATTGGTGCTTACGAAACGGCCCTGTCTTCAACCATTTATGTGGACTCTTCAGGTAACGATGCCAATAACGGCGATAGCTGGGCAAAACCCTTTAGAACACTCAGCTATGCGCTAACCCTGGCAAATGCGAACGCTTTGGTAAAAAATATATTGATTGGCAAGGGCCACTATTACCCTGCAGGCACGCCGGATGCTACTGCAGCCAATGGCGACAGTTCTTTTATTATATCACGCAATGGTATAAGGTTGTATGGTGGTTACGATGCTGCTACAGGGCTGCGTAATATAGCAGCTAATAAAGTTTACCTTACCGGTAATAACAGCAGTTTCCACGTACTGGTTATTGCAAACATTAGCCTGGGCGATAGTGTTATTGTTGATGGTGTAACTATACAAAATGCCAATTGTAATGGCAATACACTGCACACCTATAATGGCGTTGGCTTTAACGGCAATGAAGGTGGTGGTGTATCTGCTGTTGGCAACAACTGGCTGGGCAATGCACTTATGTTCCGTAATTGTGCATTTATTAATAACAATGGCAATAACCATGCTGCAGCTTTTTATAATAACGAATCTTCACCATCGTTTGTAAGCTGCCTTTTTGCAAATAACACAGCGCCTAATGATGGCAGCGCTATATTTAACTGGAGCAACAGCAAGCCTGTTTTCACTAACTGTACCATTGCATATAATATAACCGCCAACAGCGGTGGTACCATTGCCAATGCCGGTACATGCTTACCAGTATTTAACAACTGCATAATGTGGTTAAATGGCACGTCTGCCGGCCTTAACAATAGTGGCATAAGCAATGATGCCGGCAGCAGTATTACTGCAAACAACAGTATTATGCAGGGCACAGCAAACGCTATTGACCCGCTGTTTATTAATGCAGCAACGGGTAACTACAGGTTGTCTTATGCAAGCCGTGCTGTTAATGCAGGCAGCAACGCATTATATGTGGGTGATTTGAATAATGATAATGATATTGATGGCAAACCAAGGCTTACCGGCTATTCACTTGATATGGGTGCTTATGAGGTGGCTTCAGCACCTTCAACATTATACGTTGATGCTGTTGCCGGCAATGATGCCAATGATGGCAGCGCCTGGGCAAAAGCTTTTAAAACACTAAGCACAGCGCTTAATGCAGTTAATACAAATACCACAGGGTATAAAATTTTAATAGCCAAAGGCACGTATTATCCGGGTGGTGATGCTGCCACCACAACCAGCAACAAGGATACCGCCTTTGCCATATTGCACAACGGTATAAGGTTGTACGGCGGCTATGATGCCAACACGGGCCAGCGCAATGCAGCTGTTAACAAAACGTATTTGGACGGTAATAACAGCAGCTATCATATAATGGCTATTGCAGGTATTGGTACAGGTGATAGTGTAATAGTAGATGGCCTTACTATACAAAACGCCAGGGCGCTTGGCACCGGCCCGCTGCACGTGTATAATGGTATAGGCTTTAACAGTAACGAAGGCGGCGGCGTGGCCGTGAAAGGCTGTAACGCACTGGGCAATCAACTTTTGTTCCGCTATTGTACGTTTATAAATAATACGTCTGATAATAATGGCGGTGCATTTTACAATGCAGAGACTTCTCCAGAGTTTATAAACTGTTTGTTCGCCAATAATACGGCCACTAACAGTGGCGGGGCTATGTTTAATTATGATGGCAGTAATCCTGTTTTTATTAACAGCACTATTGCAAACAATGTATCAGCCAACGGTGGAGCAATATATAATTATGGCAATTGTATACCGGTAATAAACAACAGTATAGTTTGGTTAAACGGTACCGGCTCCGGCTTGAATGATAATGGCATTGCAGCCAACTCACTACCTGTTGCAAATGGCGCCAGTAGTATTATACAGGGTGGTGTGGCAGGCAACAGCACAGCCGACCCTTTACTTGTGAATGCGTCAGGCGGTAATTATGGCTTGTTGGCTGCAAGCCCGGCAATCAATGCAGGCAGCAATGCATTGTATTATGGCGATATAAATAACGATGTTGACCTTGCCGGTAAAGCAAGGTTGGTAGCGGCAACAATTGATATGGGCGCGTATGAAGCATCTGCTTACACAGCCACGTGGACAGGAGCAACCAATACCGACTGGAATACCAAAGGCAACTGGAACACTAATATTGTACCTACGGCAAGTGTTGATGTAATAATACCATCAGCGCCTGTTAACCAGCCAACAGTAAATGCTGATGCAACTGCACACAGCATAACGCTGGATGGCAAGTTAACTGTAACCAATGCTACTTTAGGCATTAGCGGCGACGTTACAAGCAGTGGTACATTTGATGCAGGTTCAGGCAGTATAACATATAATGGTACAGCCTTGCAAACCATAGCAGGAACAATAACGGCCGGTAATTTAACCATTAACAACACCGCCGGTGTTACGCTGTACAGCGGCGCCACAAAAGTATATGGTACCTATACGCCGCAGGCAGGCACACTAAATGCCAACGGCAAGCTGGTACTTGCTTCAACAGCAACAGGTACCGCCAATGTGGCGGCAGGTACAGGTAACTACATCAACGGCACGGTAACGGTTGAACGGTATATACCCAATGTATTGCCCGGCACGGCAACGCCACACCGTGCATGGCGTTTGCTGACTGCACCGCTAAGCCAGACAGGCACTATTTACAATAACTGGCAAAATGTTGGTGTGGCTGATGACAGCACCGGCGCGGTAATATTTAAACCAAAAGCAAACGGCACAGATGGATATACGGCCGGTGGGCACGAAGCGAGCATGGAATATTATGATGAAGTAAGCGACAACTGGGCTGATGTGCCGAATACAAATGCCACAAGCCTGGGCAATAACAATACCGCTGCAGCCAACCAGGCATATGCCATATTTGTAACCGGGCCCTATGGTGCTGATGCCAGCATAAAAGGCACCGCGCAGCCAACAACATTAAGGGCATCGGGTTTATTGCAAACCGGCAACCAAACATTTATCTATACACCGGGCAACGGGCACTATATGCTTACGGGCAACCCATACGCAAGCCCTGTTGACCTGGCGGCAGTAGTAAATAATTCAACGGGTATTCAAAAACAGTTCTGGTTGTGGGACCCCAACCGTGCAGGCACCAGCGTGGGCGGTTATGTAACCTTTACCAATATCGGCGGCACTTATATAAGCGATGTGGCCGGCCAGACAATGCAGACAACTGTACTGCAAAGCGGGCAGGCATTTATGACACAGGCCAATACAACAGGTACTGTAAGCGTACCGTTTACCGAAGCCAATAAAACGGATGCTTCAACAGGTATTAACGGTGTGTTCTTTGGCCCGTCGCCAGCAACCAGTTCATTATTGAGGGTTGTGCTGAACAGGAAGCTAAATGATACCATTACCCCTGTAGATGGCGTACTGGCTGTATATGATAACAGTTATAAAAAAGACGCCGCTGATGACGCTGATAAATTGTATAACTATGATGAGAACTTAAGCATAAGAATAGACACTAACTATGTAGCCATTCAAAAAACACCGTTGCCGCAAAAAGGCGACAGCTTATGGCTGGATGTAGCGGCAATGAAAGCGAAGAGTAATTACTCCTTCACCTTCAAACCACAAAATATACCTGCCAACATACAGGCATGGATAGTGGACAGGTTCCTGAACACCAAAACACCTGTTGACCTGGCCGCACAAACAGATGTGACATTTACAACAACTTCTGACCAGGGCAGTTATGATGAAACAAGGTTTGTGGTTGTCTTCGCATCGCAAGGCGCACTGGCAAGTACGCTTACCCATATTACAGCCTGGCAGCAGGATAAGGTAAACCAGGTACAATGGACAACAGCAACAGAACAGGGCATACAACAATATATTGTTGAAAGATCAAGCGATGGCCAAAGCTTTAAGCAAATAGGTGTAGCAGTAACACCGCGCAACACCGGCAAAACAGAAGTGTACGGGATGACGGACAAAGAACCCGTTGTTGGTGACAACTACTATCGCATACAGATAATTAATAAAGATGCCGCACCGGCTTACAGTAACGTGGTAATGGTTAAGGTACTAAAAGGCAAACCTGCCTTTACCGTATCACCCAACCCGGTACAAAAAAGCCAGCAGCTACAGGTTACTTATACCAATATGGATGCAGGCAGGTATGCGTTGTTACTGTACAGCAGCGATGGCAAGAAAGTACTGCAAAGAAGCATTACACTTGACGGTTCTGCAGCTACCCAAACCATCAGCCTGCCGTTAAGCCTTGCCGCAGCCACTTACCGGCTGGTGCTGGCAGATGAAAAAGGCCATACCTGGGCGCAGGTTATAGTGATTGACTGATATTTATAACACAACAAAATAAAAAACATGAAAACGATCTTAACTGTTTTACTGCTGGCATTACCAACCTTATATGTAATGGCCCACCCGTCATCACCCGGTTTTGGCAGCGATGCCGGCGCACCTATTGACGGTGGTATAAGCCTGCTGGTAGCAGCCGGCATCGGTTACGGGGCCAAAAAAGCACGTGATGCGAGGAAACATAAAAAGGCCCTCACAGAAGAAAATACGGGGGACCTGTAGTATGCTGATAACATCAATAAGGCATTCTTACAGGCAGGTCCCTTTAGCAGTAAGGCTCTTTGTAAAAAGGGCCTCAGTGCTTTTACTCTCCTGGATATTATTGTACCAGCTGGTGTTAAAGCCTTCGGGCATCCCGGACAGGTGGTTAACAGCCAAAACAGCATCTGTGACAGCGTATTTATTGAACCACTGGTATAGCCCGGGGTTTAATACGGTGAACAATGTATGGGCGTCCCTTGGGGGTGGCCAGCGGGAAAAAGTGTCAACCGTTTTTTATAACAACACGCAATATTTACACATTGCCGATGCCTGCAATGCGCTGGACCTGTTTGTGCTTTACCTTGGCTTTTTGTTTTGTTTACCTGCCGGTAAAACAAGAATGTTGGTGTTTGGCATTACGGGTACAGCAACAATTTTTTTGTTGAACATACTGCGGTTGTACGCCCTGGTACTGCTGGCGATAAACAAACCGGCCTGGCTTGATATTGCACATCATTATGTTTTTACGCTGATAGTATATAGCTGCATATTTGCAGGATGGGTTTATTATGCCAGGAAAAATGACTACCGCAAAACAATTTAAGCGCAGGCTGTTAGTTTCATTTACAGCCATACTGGCAAGCAGCCTTGCAGCATCGCAGTTGTGGCTGGAAAACAAAAATTATTATACGGCCGGCTGGCATGCAACCATAGCATACCTGTGCATTATAACAACAGGTGGCTTGGGTTACTACACCTGGGCTTTGTTGCCTTACAAGTGGCTGCGGGTTTTGTGGTGTTGGCTGTATGCAATAGTATTCATGTTGCTGTGCCTGTATAAAGGAATTGATTTTATTACGCAACATTCCCTTTTTCGTTTCAGATCTTTATTTGATAAAACACGTACCCTGTTTATCAGCCCGCTCCCTTTTGTGTTGTTCTACCTAATGCTAAAAACCCTTCCCCTGACAGAAGAAAAAATACGGGTGTAAGGCTAACAATAGCCGGTTGTCATGCATACAACCGAAATATCTCGCTTCTCTTTCCTGCTCCTTTTTTAGGGAAGGGTTACTAGGGCTATAATTACTAAGTTAACTAATATTTAGTTATTTTTTGGGTCATGTGGCTGTTGCACAACTAACAAACATGGATAACTTAAGTTGTAAAGGGCCTGTTGGCGTTCGTAAATTAGAGCATGCAAGGAAAAAAACAATACCAGGAAAAATTATTCATCAGTTTCCGGTTATCCGAAAGGATACCGGAGGATAATTTTTATCGTCGTCTTGGCAGCGCAATTGATTTTAGCTTTTTGTACAGGTCGACATTAAAATACTATGGTGGTGAAGGGCAAAAAAGTATAGATCCGGTCGTATTTATGAAGCTGATATTGGTAGGTTATCTTGAGAACCTGAACAGCGACAGACGCATTATTGAAAATGCCAGGATGAGGATGGATATATTATACTTTATTGGATATGACATTGATGAAGAATTGCCATGGCATAGCACGCTTAGCAGAACAAGGCAATTATATGGACAGGAAGTTTTTACGGAGATATTTAAAGCTGTACTTAAACAATGTATAGATAAGGGGATGATATCAGGCAGGCGCCAGGCGGTTGATGGCTTTTATGTAAAAGCCAATGCCTCGCTGGACAGCATGGTTGAACGGCTTGTATTAAGTGATGCCGAAATGTACGGAAGGGAACTTGATGAGAATGCCGAAAAGGAGAATGCTACTGGTGAAGAAGAGAAAGAGAAAAGCAATAGCAATGGGCTTAAACCAAAAAAGAACCCTCATAATAAAACACATTACAGCCTTGGCGACCCTGAAGCTAAAATGTCTGTAAAACCAGGCAAAGCAACAGCCCTTAATTATCTTGGCGAAGTAAGTGTTGATACTGCATCGCACGCCATTACACATATACAGGCTTTTACAGCAGATAAAAAGGATTATCAATGTTTGCCTGAAGTGATTGAAAATGTAATTGAGAACCTAAAAGAGAATGAACTGATAGTAGAAGAGGTAGTTGCTGATACGGGGTTTAGCAATGGTAAAACATTAAGAACGTTGAAGGAAAAGAAAATTACTGCCTATATACCTAACATACCGCAATTTATTTACGAAAGGCCGGGCTTTTCCTATGATGGGAAAGGAGATTATTACACATGTCCTAACAATGCTAAGTTAACTTACAGGGGCACCTATAATGATAAAAAGAATTATGATAAGTACTATAGGGCTGGTAAAAAAGTATGTAATGGCTGCCCATTAAAAGACACCTGTCTTGTTTATAATAAAAGGGAAGGTGGCATAATAACAGACACCCTTGAAAGACCTTATCTTGTTACAATGCATCATAGAATGACCACCCCTAAGGCAAGAAGGTTAATGAAAGAACGGCAAAGTACAGTAGAACCGGTTATTGGGACGCTAGTTAATTATCTAGGCATAAAACGGGTGAATTGTAAGGGGTTGGCATCTGCAAACAAATGTCTTACCATAGCCGCAGCCGCGTATAACCTCAAAAAACTTCTGAATCTACCTGTTAAAAGGCATACGGGAGTAAAAGCGCAAACCATGAAAGGCACTAAAATATGCCTACAGCGGATTTTAGAAGCTTGTAAACACTTATTAACTCAATTTATAGCGATGGAAACAAAAAACAACTATAGTTTACAGTAAAAGCTGTCATTACTGTCAACAATGGCCTCAACCAGTAACGTCAGAAATTTTAGACGTTGTGCAACAGCCACT
>JAFEGT010000108.1:7476-14252 GCA_018239765.1 Verrucomicrobiota bacterium | reverse complement strand
CAATTTGCCACCATTTGGGCCTGATGATACCTTTCCTGCCGCTGGCGCTCAACTGCTTCTTACAGATGGAAGCGTGCTTGTACAAAACTTTAACTTTCCCCACACAGGTGAGGTGTGGAAGTTAACGCCTGATGAATTTGGCAGCTACGTTAATGGCACCTGGACGCAGGTTGCTTCACTTCCTGAAGGCTACAGCCCTTATCTTTTTGCATCTGCTGTTTTGCCAGATGGCCGGGTGATCATTGAAGGGGGGCAATATAATGGACCCGTTTATGATCAGGAATTAACAAGCCTTGGTGCGATTTACGACCCTGTTGCAGATAGCTGGACAGTGGTAAACCCACCAGAATTTTTTGCTAATGGTGTTACTGGAATACCATTTCTGCCGATAGGTCCTGCCCAAAGTGTTGTATTAGAAGATGGCACATTTATGCTGGCAGATGCCTTGAGCCTTCAGGCAGCGCTACTTAATGCTAAAACGCTTACATGGAAACCAGTTGGCCACAATAAATTTGATGTGAACACTAATGAAGGGTGGACGCTTCTTCCAAACGGTAAGGTGTTGGCAGTTGATACATTTGTTGCTGGACCCTATTCTGATACTCTTCCAGGTAATAGCGAGCTTTTTAATCCAAAGACAGGGCTCTGGAGTGCAACTGATGACACATTCCTCGTTCCGCTTACAGACTTTGTGACATTTTCACTAGGGCCTCAAGTGCTGCGCCCTGATGGCACTGTTTTTGTAGTTGGTGGCTACTACACAGGTAATACAGCGATTTATAATTCAGCCTCTGCCACATGGTCGCCAGGACCTGTGCTTCCCTTTGCTGGTACGGCACCAGTAGGAAGCCAGCCTGTGGTAATTATTGATCCACCAAATGGTGCACAAGGAACATATAGTGCCAAGCGTGGTGCGCAGCCTGTTTCGCAAGGCGATTTTAATGTTTCAGGGCTAATTGTGCCCACAGTGCCTGCAAATGCAGACACCCCTGTAGCGCCACTTCCGCCAAATAGCATAGCGCTTATTGCAACAGATGGTTTTGGAACCAACACCTTGAATAAAGGCGCCAATGCGGTAGCTGCAGGCGCTATTGGCTGTATTTTCTATGACAGCACTGGCAATGATTTTTCAAGTAATATTAACGGAAGTAGCGAGGTTCCAAGTTTAATGGTTCCCTATTCAACAGGTCAGCTCTTTCTTGCTAACCTGGATGATTTATTTGGAACAATGACTATTGAAGCAGCTGATGCGGCCGTAGGATATGCTGCACAGTCGGGGCCTGGTGCTTTACTTAGAAACGGCAACGTATTATTTGCAGTAAGTAAGTGGGGTGAAAATGGCGGCGAGGCTCCTACGAAATTTTTTGAGTTTGATGGCACCGCTCTTTACGAACAGTCAGCTGTAACAACTGCAGAAGTTTTTCCTTCGGCGAACTTTGGTATGCTGGTCCTTCCTACTGGGCAAATTATGATGACAGATAGCTTTACTTTGGATGTGGAAATCTACACCCCAGGTGATTCAAGCTATGATAAAGATTGGGCGCCTGTTATTGATAAAGCGCCTAAGAAGGTGCATCGTGGAAAAACCTACAAAATTGAAGGCGTGCGTTTTAACGGCATGTCGCAGGGTGCTATGTTTGGTACTAACTACCAGTCAGCTACAAACTACCCACTTGTTCGCATTACAAATAGCGAGACAGGCCATGTATTTTATGCGCGCACCCACGATCATAGCTATATGGGCGTTGCATCGGATAAGAAGGTACACACCTACTTTGATGTGCCAGCAGATATAGAGCTTGGTAAATGCGTACTTGAGGTGGTAGCAAATGGTATTCCGTCAAAGCCATACCACATCCATGTGAAATAAATTAAAAAGGGATATGTATCAATGAATAGACAAAAACGATTCGTATTTGCTCTTTTACAGATGGTTACACTCTGTACAGGATTGGCAGCCGGAACATGGACGCCGCTTAGCTACCAGCCTACCTTCCTCAAGGGAGTGGGAGCGCCACTTTTACTAACAGATGGAAGCGTACTTGTTCAGGAGCAGTATTTTGAAGTGCCTTCAGAGCTTACTTCTGCCAATAACGCTTACGGCTACATCTACAAGCTTACGCCTGATATGCAGGGCAGCTATGTAAATGGCACTTGGTCAAGGTTGGAGGCGCTACCTATGCTTGATGGCGAACAGTATGCGCCTGTTTATTATGCTTCAGCAGTGCTTGCGGACGGCCGCGTGCTGTTTATGGGCGGTGAGGCAAATGGCCTTAATAACTTTAACTGGCAAAGTAAGGGTGCTATTTACGACCCAGTGACAGACCGCTGGGATCAGGTTTTACCACCTGAATTTTTTGTAAACTCCTTTGGTGCTCCACCGTTTTTGCCAATTGGTGACGCATCAAGCGTTGTGCTAGAAGATGGCACATTCATGCTGCAGGACGCTTTGAGTGGGCAGTCAGCGCTTTTAGATGCAAAAAATCTTACCTGGAAGCCAACAGGTTTCAATAAATTTGGCGTTAACGACGAAGAGGGTTGGGTGCTTCTGCCAAATGGCAAAGTGCTAACAGTCGATTGCAACGTAGGGCCCGATGACCCCCGTTTAACAGGATCTGAAATATATGATCCTGCAACAGGAAGCTGGAGTGATGCTGGAAGTACTGTTGTACAGCTAAGCGATTATGGAGATACTTTTGAAATTGGCCCGATGGTCTTGCGTCCTGATGGCACTGTAGTGGCATTTGGAGGTACAACGCATACAGCAATTTATGATTCTTATGCAGGAACTTGGTCAGCAGGTCCTGATTATCCTTTCGTGGGAAGGCAGCAGCAAACCTGTATGGATGCACCAGCTGCACTTTTGCCAAATGGTAATGTACTTGTAGCAACAGGTCCAGGCTATGTTGATCCACCTACGAGCATATTTGAGTTTACCTATGGCTCAAACAGCTTTGTAGAGCAGCCATCAACCCCAAATTGCAGCCAGATTGCTGAATACTATGCAAATATGCTTGTGCTGCCAACAGGCCAGGTGCTTATGACTGACGCAAGTACCGATGTGCAGATCTACACCCCAGATGACAGAAGCTACGATCCTAACTGGGCGCCAGTTATTACCTGCGCTCCAAAAAAGATCACTCGCGGTAAAACCTACAAAATTAAAGGGATTCGCTTTAACGGAATGTCTCAAGCTACAGGGTTTGGAGATGACTATCAGTCAGCCACCAACTACCCACTTGTGCGCATTACAAATGGTGAAACTGGCCACATATTTTATGCCCGCACCCATAACCATAGCTTTATGGGCGTTGCATCAGATAGAGAGGTTTGTACAAGCTTTGATGTTCCAAAGTATATGGAATCAGGCGATAGCATTTTAGAAGTTGTAGCAAATGGCATTCCATCAGAGCCATACTACATTCACGTAAAGTAATCCTCTAACCTATGTGAGCGCTCTATGCGCTCACAGTATGCTTCAAAAAGACGAGTAGAAAGATGAGGTCACCCCTGGCCCCTTTTATTCTGTGTTTCTCTTTCTCTTTTTAGAGCCTCTAGTGTCTAGTTAACTCATTTCGTTAAGTTATTTGCCGCATCTTTTCCCAATCGACATCGCACTCACGCTCAACAGCTTATCAAAGATGTACTCGCGTTCCGCGCTTCCTCGATTGGAAAAATATGAGACAACTAACTTTAACGTAATGAGCTAACTAGACACTCGTTTTGCAACAGGCTCTTTATTGGATCTTAAATAACATGTGGTACGGTTTGGCTCTATTTATTTTGAGGCATTATGAAACACATTTCTCTTTTAATTGTTTGCGGTTTGGGTGTTGTAGGCGGTATCCATGGTGGTCTTCATGCAACGTTTCAAGAGCTTAAAGAGTCAATGAGACATTCTACTTCAAGCACTGCGGTCAGTAAGGCGAAAAAATATCTCGATGAACATGACGTAACAAGCGAACAGGTGAAAGAATTAATAGAAAGTGTGAGTTTTGAAAACTACAAAGTTGAACTTGCAACGTACGCCTACCCTCACGTTAGTGATAAGAAAAACTACCTAAACACACTAAAGAATTCGCTTTATCTCTCAAGTGCACGAAGCGTAAAAGAACACATTGAGCAGGAAGCAACAAGGACTGGCAATCTAGATGATCTCATTTCTTTCATGAAATATTCTTCCTCATCCACAGCTGTGGAAAAGGCAACTGCATACTTTGACAAGTATACGGTTACAAGCAGGGAGGTAAAAGAGATGTTGCAGGCAATTAGCTTTGATAGAGACAAACTTGTATTGGCAAAGCGTGCCTACCCTCATGTGCAGGACAAAAAAAATTACGTTGCCACCATAGAAGGGGAACTTTTTTTATCGAGCACACATGACCTAAAAGCCTATATCGCCAAGATTGATCGCCTAAAGTAGGCGTGGTGGCTACGCTTCTTTTTGCGAATTTCCTTACTTTATATAGAGGCCCTTTATCTGGGCTACCTTTGTCATATCGGCTGAGCGCGGCTGATGAAGCGAGGTAAGGCGTCTTGTTATTGTATTCGTGAGTGTAGTTTTCATCTCTTGGTTGAAGGTGTTAACGCCAGCAATAATGGTGAGGGCACCTTGAAGCTCGTGCGCAGAAGATTTTTTTACGGCAAACTCTATTGCGTTCATCAGCTTTCGCTCGCAATATGCCTTGTCTACAGCGCCTAAGGCTAAAAACAGCGTGCCTGCCTTTGCCAGCAACAGCAAAGAGCTCTCCTCCATGCGCCAGAAAAGCAATGTTGCTAGAGAAACAACAGTTTTAATGACAGTCCCTTTAAGCGAATAGTTGCCTTCAAGAAGATGCATTTCAATACGGACAAAAAATCGGATTCCTTCGGGCTCTACTTCATACAGCTCTTGGTTAACGATAATAAGCGCTTGATTGTGAACTCGTGAGGGAAGATTAGTTCCTGAAGAGGCAACGATAGTGTGAAATCCCTTTTTTTTCTGGATGGCAAGATCTTCTGTTAATTTTGGAAAATCATCAAGAAGGTAGTCTAAGCCTTGCGTATCTTTAAGACGTTTTGTAGGTGCGTGTTGCGTTCGTGTAAGTTGATAGACTGAGGACAATGCATAATAGGCAGATGGGAGTAGATCAACAAGGCTCATAATATCCTATTTGGGAGTAAAAAAAGGGGCGAGTATAGGGCTTTTTGAGTCTTTTCGTAAACATAGACAGTGAAATATATGCATGGTATACTAAAGCCCTTTACCGAGGTTTTTAGGCCATGTATTACATTTTCGCACTTCTCCTTATTTTCACTGCATGCAGCACCCCAAAGCCTGAAGAGCCGGTAAAAACACAAGAAGAAATACGCCAGATGCAGAGTCGGCAGTTTGACACCAAAAATAGCAAGCAGGTGCTAAAAAGCGTTCTCCAAAAGCTTCAGGACGATAATTATATTGTTCGCAATGCAGCACTTGACCTTGGCTTTTTAACTGCGACAAAAGAAAAAGATATCCAACCACAAAATGCTGACTTTTGGGCCAAATTTCAGAAAACAGATGCTATAAAGTGGCCAAAATGTGAAGTGATTGAAGCTACCGTAAATGTGAGCGAAGTAGATTCAGAAGTGGGATCAGGTACCCGCGTGCGCACCAATTTTCAGACAAAGATTATCGATAATACTGGCGCAGTGATGTCTGTAAAGCAGATTACGGACGAAAAATTTTACCAAGATTTTTTTAATAATATAGGTGTAAAATGAAAAACATACTGATTGCAATTTTTGTAATAGGGCTTACAGCAGGCTGTCAGACAGCAGCTCAGCATCAAAAAGAGCTTCAAGATAACTCACAAACAGAAGCATTTACACTCGGCAATGTCCAGCGTAAAATCCAAAAGGGCTCATCTCAAGCAGAAGTTGCCTCCTCTTTAGGTTCTCCAAATATTGTTACGAAAGATGCACATGGGAAAGAGGCGTGGGTGTATGATAAAGCTGCACGGGAAGTAAGCTACTCGCATGATCATGGCGGGGTATGGCTATTACTTGGTGCCTACAGTAAAGAAGCCGGTGCCAGCCGAACAAGCCAGCGCACGCTCACTGTAGTAATCAAGTTTGATGAACGAGGCCACGTTGACGATGTCACATACCACTCAAGTCAGTTCTAGCGCACTTGAGTTTAACAAGCAGGGCATCTTTGCCCTGCCAGAAGACACTTCTGAGACCTATTATGTGCGGGCTTCTGCTCTTACACCAAAACTAGAAAGCCATTCTGTTGATATGTACGATATTCACGCATCGTGGGTGGATGTTGAATATTCTACAGAAGGGCTGCAGCCTTGGGAAGCTGGCTGCATGTGGTATAGCGACAATAGCTATCCTACAATACAGCTTAATCCCCATTTTCGAGATAATGAGAGCTATCTAAAGATATATCATAAGGATGAAATCCTCTCGCATGAGTATGTCCATGCAGCAAGAAGCGTGCTTAATTCATCTCGGTTTGAAGAAATCTTTGCTTTTTATACATCAAAATCGCCTTTTCGTACCTATTTAGGGCCTATTTTTGAAAAGCCTTGGGAGTCAATGGCTTTTGTGGGTGTCCTTTTTATCTCTGTTGTAACCCTCTATTTTTGGCCTGTTGTAGTTGCGGCGTTGGCTCTTTTTATACGCCTTAACTATCGCTGGTGGAAGTGGCTAAGCTGTAAACGGCATCTTGATGCACTTCTTAAAAAATCGAGCCTGCCTCTTATGGTGCGCCTTACCGATGAAGAGGTTTTACTTTTTAGCAAATTATC
>JAFEGT010000108.1:0-7443 GCA_018239765.1 Verrucomicrobiota bacterium | reverse complement strand
GCTTTTATCCGCTGCCTATTTAGGATAGTATTTGCTCTTTTTTCACTGGTTTGGCAACCTTATTTCGATAAACATTATCACGAGAAGCTATGTTAGAAGATTACGAAGAATTCACCCCAAGTCAGATAAAACTTTTAGAGCGTTTTGTCACAAATACAAAGAGTTCTGTTTTTGTGCTGAGAAACCTTCCAGAGGTAATTAAGGGGGCGCTTTTTTCGAGATATTCTCGTTCGTCTTTAGGGCTTCGCACCCTTCTTTTAAAGGAATTTATCTCCAATTCTGACGAAACTGGGTTTGATCAAATTGCAGGAAGTGATACCGAAGATCCAAATGAGCAGCTTATCGCTATTAAAAAGGCACAAAACTTCTACGACCGCATTTTGGATGGCTATGGCGATGACTCTATCGGTGAACTTGGCGGTGCGCATCTTGCTGTAGAGAACATTTCGATGCTCGCAGCAAAGGCTATTGAAGATAGCCGCCTTGGCGGATCACCTTTAGAAAAGTCCACCCGCTACATCTACTTTGACCAAAAGGTAAAGGGCGAATACCTCTTTTATCGCGAGCCGATTTTGATGACATCGGCCTACCGTTCGCTCTACATCAATACCTGCAATATGCTCTTTGACACATATGCAAAGCTGATTGCACCGCTCACAGCCTTTATGGAGGCGCGCTTTCCCAAAGATCCTGAAAGTTCCAAAACTGCCTACTCAGCAGCGCTCAGAGCAAAAGTTTTAGACTGCCTACGAGGCCTATTGCCTGCTGCAACACTTACCAACATGGGCTTTTATGGTAATGGCCGCTTTTTTGAGTATCTGATCCACAAAATGCACTGCCATAATCTTGCCGAGCTTCAAGAGCTTGCCAAACATTCCTACGAAGAGCTCTACAAGGTTATTCCATCGTTTATACGACGTGCTGAGCCTGGTCACAAACATCATAAGACCTTTCAGCAGTTTACTGAGGCGATGCAGTCAGAGCTTAAAGCCTTTGCTGAACAGACAAATGCCAATGTGCAGTCCAATGACGAGCCTGGCGTGCGTTTAATTTCGCACGATCCTGATGGCGTCTACAAAGTAGCTGGAGCGCTACTGTATGCCCACTCCAACACAAGCCTTGAAGGGCTTGTTGATCTTGCCAAAAAGTTATCTGAAGAGGATCTTGGACGCCTTCTTGATGCGGCAAGTGTATGCCGAGAAAATAGACGTCAAAAATCTCCTCGCGCCCTTGAACATGCAACCTTTACCTTTGAGATTTTGGCAGACTTTGGCGCCTATCGCGACCTGCATCGCCACCGCATACTCACCCAAGAGCGCCAGCTTTTAAGCTGCGACTATGGCTACTATCTCCCGCAAGAGCTTATCGATAGTAATTTGAGTGGTGATTATTGCGCCGCAATGGATGCTGCAAAAGAGGCGTTTGATACGATTTCAAAAGAGCTTCCTGAAGAGGCTCAGTACGTTGTGCCTATGGCCTACAACATACGCTGGTACTTTACTGTAAATCTTCGAGCATTGCAGTGGCTCTGCGAGCTTCGCTCATCTGCTGCCGGTCACCCATCGTATCGCCACATTGCCCAGGTAATGGCGCGAGAAGTTGCTCGCGTAGAGCCGCAGTTTGAGCGCTTCTTTAAGTTTGTCGACTATGAGGGGTATGAGCTTGGCCGCTTGGGTCAAGAGCAGCGCACCGCGCAGAAATTAGGTCTGGAGTAACGTTCTCTTAATCTATCTCTTCTGAAACAAGAGATAGATTAAGATGAAGATCAAGAGTCTCATGCAAAACTCATCCCTTGCCCCTGCCCTTGCCCTTGCCCNNGGGGCGTTATAATGTCGCCCTCAAGAGGGCTTTAGTGGAATAATTTAAATTATGGGGCAAGGGCAAGGGCAAGGGCAGGGGCAAGGGATGCGTTTTGCATGAGACTCCCAAGATTAAGATCGAGATTAAGACCCCCTCTGTAAAGCCTTTTCTTTTTTTGCCCTCTTGGGTACACTCTTTGCATTATTTCGAGAGATTGCATGAACAAGACAGTGGGCTCAAGCCTCTTAATTGCAGGATGCTGCATAGGCGCGGGGATGCTTGGCATACCTGTGGTAACACTAGAGGCAGGCTTCTACCCTTCCCTCATTTTTTTTATTGCTGCTTGGGCCTATATGACAGCAGCAGGCCTTTTAATGGCAAAACTTGTGCTTTCGTACAATAAGCCAGATATTCACCTTCTTACAATGGCCGAAACTACGCTTGGAAAAGGGGGTAAACTTCTTTCTTGGATTCTCTTTGCCTTTCTCTTTTATGCCATCATGACAGCCTACATCATCGCAGCAGGTGTGTTAATAGCCGATGTTGCTGGTATAAATTTTTATTTAGCGGCAAGTCTGCTCGTAGCAGGAATGTATGGAGCGATTGCAAAGGGGGTTCGGCTGGTCGATTCACTTAACCGCTACCTGCTCTTTGGCATGGTGGCTTGCTATCTACTCCTGGTAACCTTTGGTCTGCCCTCGGTAAGCCTTGAGAGGCTAGGGCGCGCAAATATGAGTGCTGCATGGGCATCTTTGCCAATACTTGTTATCTGCTTTGGCTTTCATAACCTCATTCCATCCCTTGCAAGCTATCTTAAGCAGGATGGGTCAGCTCTTCGAAAGTCAATCGTTACTGGCAGTATCTTTGCCTTAGTGATCTATCTGCTCTGGGAATTTGTGATTTTGGGGCTTGTTCCCGAAAATCGTGCCGAATGGATTGATGCTGAAAAAAAGGGTGAGCTTGTGACGCAGCTTTTGGCGGATACTGTGGGCTCCAAGTCGGTACTTTACTTTGCACAAGGCTTTGCCTTTTTGGCAATTGCCACATCCTTCTTGCCGGTCTCATATAGTTTTTTAGATTTCCTTAAAGATGGCTTGAAACAACTGCATAAACAGGTCTCTAACAAAATTTTGGCGCTTGCTGTACTTCTGCCGCCATTTTTTTTGACTTTATCAGATCCTCACCTCTTTTTAGAGGCGCTCGATTTTGCAGGCGGTATCTGCGCCGTAAGCATCTTTGGTATACTGCCTGCTATTATGGCAGCCAAGAGGCGCATTGTAGGGCCCTTGTACTGGGGATCGATTCTTGCGATATCAGTCGTCATATTATGCATTGAACTTGTTGGACATCTATGAACAATCGTTTATTTGGCGCCATTTTACTCATTGCAGGAACGGCAACAGGCGCTGCCATGCTTGCCCTACCTGTAAGTACCGGTAGAGCCGGATTGTTTCCTTCGCTTATGGCCATGGCTTTTGTCTGGTTCTATCTTTGCTATGCGGCGCTTTGCCTTTTGGAAGTGGCTATCAGCCTTCCTAAAGATTCTAACATCGTCACCATGGCAGAACATACCCTTGGTAGATGGGGTAAAGTTCTTGCGAGTATCTCCTATCTCTTTCTTCTCTATGCATTAAATACTGCCTATATTGCAGGGACGACCGCACTTTTTCAGGATCTTTTTGAAGATGTTACAGGCATTCGCGTGATGCAGGTTATAATGGCGGCCCCGCTGCTTATTGTGTTTAGCCTCCTTTTAAGACGCGGTGTAAAGGCAGTTGACGCTATAAATCGCATTTTTATGCTAGGGCTTGTTGTAAGCTTTGGGCTGCTTTTGGCGGTGTCGTTACCCTATATTAAGCTTGAAAATCTCTTAGAGGCGCGCTGGCAGTATGTTTTGCCATCAATATCTATTGTGCTTACAGCCTTTGGCTATCATGTGGTTATACCAAGCCTTGCCTCATATCTTCATGACAACATAAACAAGCTTGAAAAAGCAATCTGGATAGGAAGCGCCGTACCCTTTGTAGGCTATGCTATATGGCAGGTGGCAACACTTGGGCTTGTGCCTATGAGCGGCATAGAAACTGCTTATGAGCAGGGTATGAGTGGAGCTGAACTGTTAGCTGACATCAGTCACAACAACTGGATTGCAGGGGTAGATACTCTCTTTGCCTTTTTTGCGATTATCACTTCGTTCTTAGGGGTGTCGATGAGTCTCTTAGACTTTTTGGCAGATGGCCTAAAAAATAGAGCCATATTTCGCTTTAAATGGCTTTTAGCGGCTGTTGCCTTTTTACCGCCACTTTACTTTGCATGCGTCTACAAGCGAGCCTTTTTGTCAGCGCTTGAATATGCAGGTGCCTATGGTGTAGTGATACTCCTTGCGCTCATTCCTGCGCTTATGCTTTGGAGAAAGCGCTATTCGCTCAATCTTCAAGGTCCTACAATAGCACCAGGAGGCAAAGGTACGCTCGTTGTCTTTATGGCGATTTCATTTTGTTTTATTTTGGTAGAAACACTTTTTAAACTTGGAGTGATACATGGATAAGCCTCGTAAACGATTAGTCTCTGGAGATCGTCCTACAGGGTTTTTGCACCTTGGACATTACGTCGGATCTATCCACAATCGCCTGAAGCTGCAAGATAGCTATGACTGCTACTTTTTTGTTGCCGACCTTCATATGCTCACAACAAAAAAAACAAAGGAAGATATTGTAGAATCTCGCACGCATATACGTCAGATGCTTTTGGACTATTTAAGCTGCGGCATCGACCCTAAAAAATCGCACATCTACCTACAGTCAGCCCTGCCTGCTGTTTGGGAACTTAATCTTATCTTTGAGATGATGGTAACTTTAAACCGTCTCCAGGGACTTCCCAGCATTAAAGAGATGGCAAAAAATGCCAAGATGGATGAAGAGAGTATCCCATTTGGGCTCGTAGGCTATCCAGTGCTACAGTCGGCAGATATTTTACTTCCTAAGGGAGATGTTGTTCCAGTTGGCAAAGATAACGAAGCGCACATCGAGCTCTGCCGCGACATTGCACGACGCTTTAATCAGCTCTATGGCGACTTTTTCCCATCTCCCCAGGTGCTGTTAAGCGAAGTGCCTACACTTATTGGTACTGATGGCCAGGGTAAGATGAGTAAGTCTGCCGGTAACTGTATCTTTTTATCCGATGATGCAAAGACTGTAGAGAAGAAGGTTAAGGGAATGTACACAGATCCTAATAGGGTTCATGCGCATATTCCGGGTAATGTAACAAACAATCCAGTCTTTATCTACCACGACATCTTTAATCCAAATAAGGCCGAAGTAGAACAGCTCAAAAAGCGCTATAGTGAAGGTTCTGTGGGCGATGTAGAGGTAAAAGAGTGCCTTATCCATGCGCTCAATAACTTCCTTGACCCAATACGTGCCCGTAGATCGCAGTTTGAAGAAGAAAAGGGCTATGTTGAAGAGGTGCTCTACGACGGTACGCTCAAGATGATAGAGCAGACAAATGAAACGCTAAAAGAGATAAAGAGCCTTATGGGCCTATCGGGGACATGGAATAAAATTTCACGACTTGCACGCGACCGTAAAGAGCAGCACGCTGAAAAATTCACCATGTAAAATTTTATGGAAAACATGTTTGAGTTGGTGTCAGATTTTACTCCCAAGGGAGATCAGCCGCAAGCCATTGATAAGCTCTGTAAGGGTATTGAGGGCGGCCAGAAGGCTCAGGTTTTGCTTGGAATTACTGGCTCTGGTAAGACCTACACCATGGCACAGGTTATTCAGAAGGTGCAGCGCCCAACTCTAGTGATTGCCCATAACAAAACCTTAGCAGCACAGCTCTACCAGGAGTTTCAGAGCTTTTTTCCTACCAATGCCGTTGAATATTTTGTCTCCTACTACGACTATTACCAGCCAGAAGCCTATATTGCCCGGACAGATACCTATATAGAAAAAGACTTTGCCATCAACGACAAGATCGACAAGATGCGCCTGAGTGCAACGAGATCGCTTCTTGAACGGCGCGACTGTATCATCGTAGCATCTGTAAGCTGCATCTATGGCCTTGGTACGCCAGAATACTATCGCGGCATGGTGCTCCAGCTGAATGAAGGCAAAAAGGTGAGGCGCGATGATGTGCTTTTGCACCTTGTAGATATGCAGTACACACGAAATGATATAGACCTCGGTCGTAAAAATTTTAGAGTGCGCGGCGATGTGCTTGATATCTTTCCTGCATATGAAGAAGATATCGCCTATCGCGTAGAGTTTTTTGGCGATGATATAGAGCGCCTTTCAGAGTTCGATCCACTTACTGGTAAAATTAGACGACGCCTGGGTGCTGTATCAATCTATCCTGGCTCTCACTATGTAACTCCTGAAGAGGTGCGCCTTACAGCTATAGAGAGCATCAAGGAAGAGCTCAAAGATCAGATGAAGCTCTTTGATAGCCAAAACAAGCTTATCGAAATGCAGCGCATACAGCAGCGTACGATGTATGACATTGAGATGATGCGCGAGGTGGGCTTTTGTAAAGGTATCGAAAACTATTCAAGACATTTTAGCAGAAGAAAACCGGGTGAGCCCTCACAGTGTCTTATAGACTACTTTCCGGAAGATTATCTTCTTATTATCGATGAGTCGCATCAGACTGTACCTCAGCTTAGAGCCATGTACAATGGCGATAGGGCAAGAAAGCAGGCTCTTGTTGACTTTGGCTTTCGCCTGCCTTCAGCATATGACAACAGGCCCTTACAGTTTGAAGAGTTTTTGCGGCTGATGAAACAGACCGTATTTGTCTCTGCAACGCCATCCGAGTTTGAAATACTTGAGGCGGGTGGTAGCATTGTAGAGCAGATTATACGTCCTACAGGGCTTTTGGATCCTCTTATCGAAATTCGCCCTGCATCTACGCAGGTTGATGACTGCCTTGCCGAAATTCATGAAGAGATAAAGAAGGGGGCTCGCGTTCTTGTAACCACGGTGACAAAGCGTCTTGCAGAGGAGCTTGCCAAATACCTTTCTGATCTAGGCGTAAAGGCGCAGTATCTTCACTCAGAAGTTGAAACATTGGAACGTCTTAAGATTATTCACGACCTTCGTAATGGAGTTTTTGATGTGCTGGTGGGTATTAATCTCCTTCGTGAGGGGCTTGATATTCCAGAAGTTTCGCTCGTCTGCATACTTGATGCGGATAAAGAAGGCTTTTTACGTAGCGATACTTCGCTTATACAGACCTGCGGACGTGCAGCGCGTAATGAAAATGGCCGCGTGATTATGTATGCCGACACAATAACGGGCTCTATTAAGCGTACTGTGGCTGTTACTGAACGCAGGCGCCAGTTGCAGCAGGAGTATAATCAGAAACATGGCATTGTTCCAAAGACCGTTAAACGCGAAATCGCTCTTATGCATATTCTTGAAGAGGGGCTTGCCGTTACTGAGGCGCCGCCTCAGGCTAAGCATAAAACAGAAGATCTGACAATAGACGAAGTGAGAAAGAAAATTGCAGATTGGGATAAGGCTATGCGTAAAGCGGCAAAAGATTTACGCTTCGAAGATGCAGCTCATGCGCGCGATATGATGCGCCAGTATGAACAGATGGAGATTTCCCTATCATGATCTACGACATTACGCCACTTGT
>JAFEGT010000107.1 GCA_018239765.1 Verrucomicrobiota bacterium | reverse complement strand
CCGCTTATTGCATGCGACTCTTTTTATCTAAAGGCAGAATCCCTACAGCCTTCTGGCACATTCAAAATACGGGGTGCTACCTTTTGTATTGGAAATCTTGCTCCTGACGTTCGTAAAAGGGGAGTGATTGCCTATTCAACAGGCAATCATGCCCAAGCTGTCGCCTATGTGGCAAGGCAGTTTCAGATTCCCGCTACAATCGTCATGTCTCCAGAAGCACCTGCCTTTAAAGTGGCACGCACGCGAGAGTATGGGGCTGAAGTGGTGATGGCGCCTCCTGGTTCAGAGGCCCGCATGCAGCTTACCTACAAGCTTGCTGAAGAGCGAAACCTTACTCTTATTCCATCCTACGACAACCTCGATATCATCGCGGGGCAGGGCACGATCGGTCTTGAGATTTTGCAAGATGTAGAACCCGAGGTGGTTTTTGTACCTGTTGGGGGTGGTGGCCTTATTGCTGGCATTGCCATGGCGATAAAAAAACTAAAGCCTTATGTAAAAATTATTGGCGTTGAGCCAGAGCTTGAAAATGATGGCTATCAGAGCTTTCAGAAGGGCTCTAAAGTAAAGATGGATCATGTGAGTGACAGTATCTGTGATGCCATCAAAATCCAAGAACTTGGCCAAATTTGCTATCCGCTTATGCAAAAGTATGTTGATGAGATGGTTGAGGTGAGTGACCAAGAGGTAATCGAAGCTCTTAAGCTTTCGCTTGATCGCGCCCATCTTTTTGTTGAGCCTTCAGGCGCTCTTGCGCTTGCTGCAGCTCGTCGCTACATGCCTAAAACTTCAAAACCTGTTGTATGCATAGCCAGCGGCGGCAACACGATTCTTGAAAACCTTGCAAAATTCAAATAAAAGCTTCGCCACTGGTGCGGCGAAGCATTTTTTGTTCTTTATCGTGTGACTAAGGAGCTGTACACTTCAAACAGGCCGGGTCTATCGTGATTTACGATAATTTTTACACGGCCAGGGCCTGAACTTGGGCCATCAAATCCCCCTAAGGATGGACCTGGAACGATAACAGAAGTAAAGTTAGGTACCGAGGTTTGTCCTGGAATATAGTTATTGTAGTCATAGATAGGCGATGGGCCGAGTAGCGGAAGCGGCTTATCCACATTAAAGTAATGAAGATCGCCATACACAAAGAGCACCTGCAGGTTATTTGGAATATTGCCTACAGTGCGGTTGCGTATTGTAAGAAGCTGCTCTTCAAAGCCAGGAGATACTTCACCATTATAAAAGCCAGGATAGGCTTGTGTAAAGATAACAAGGCCACGAGCTCCTTTACGTTCAGCTACATCAAATGCTCTATTAAGCCATGCCAGGTTGGCAGCAATGCGGCCGGTGGGTCCAGACGCTTCATCAATAATGGCTTGACGTGCTTCTGGATAGATTGAATCTGCAGGATCGAGGCCATTGTCGCCGGCAATTGTGTGGATAGTTACGAATACCACATCGTTATAGATCCAGCGCTTGTTTTCGATATAGTCTTCAAATTCCGGAAATTCATGTGGCTGCGAGACTACATGAAAAGGAAATTTTACATTTGTGCCTTGCTGATACCAAACATCTCTAAACGCATTTAGTGTTTGAAGTGGATAGCGGTTTGGTGGATATGGAGGGCTGCCTGGAGGTGGGGCTGATGGGTCTGCAATTGTGTCTGACCAGTCGTTATCGCCTGGGGTTACAATGAGAGGCGCTTTTATCTGCCACCAATAATCGCGTTTTTCAAGGATTTGGCTTTCTGTAAGAGCGATAGGGAGTGGGTTTGGAAAGTCCAAGCCTCTTGGGTCGATCTGAAAATCGCCGACGTGCACAACAAAAGCGGGGTGCTCTTTGTTGATAACGTTGTTGATGATATGATCCCATGCTCCAACTTCTTCTTCTTGATAGATGGCATCGCCTATAGCATCAAACGAGAAGTTTTTGCACTCTTTTGCCTCTAGGCTAAAGAGCGAGCAGCACGCAAGTAGTGTTGTAAAAATGTTTTTTTTCATAGATTCCTTAATGTAAGATTTTACTACTCTTACAACCTAGCTACTGTATATTTATTTGTCAACGGGGTGTAATAAAGAGAAGGTGAGGGTGTCTTTGGCGATTTAAGAAGGTATGCGAGCTGATGCTCCATTTTTTTGGGTCGAGAGTACTGAGTAAATCAAGAATGGCTTTTTCTTCTATAAGTCCTTCATCATGACCGGGATAGCAGGTGATGGAGATGTTGGTTGCAATCTCGAGACTTGTTTTGATTGCCAAAAGCGTGGTTTCAAGGAGTGTGGTGATTGATTTGTCGCCTCCTGGCAGGTAGCCAAGGTTAAAGACAACAAGCTTTATAGCTTCATTTGAAACCACTTCCTTCATGCGGGAATGACATATATTATGCAGGGTAATGTCAAATGAGCCAAGGCGTGTGCGGGTATTTTCGATTGCTTGTGGCTGTATGTCAAAGGCTATCACTTTTGCTCCAAGTGATGCTAAAAAGAGGCTGTCATGGCCATTACCAGCTGTTGCGTCAATAACGGTGTCGCCAGGTTTTACTACTTGTTGCCATAGCAAATGCGCTATTTGAATGTGTGTTAGCATAAACCTTTGTCCTTTTTTTTATTGCGTGATAAGCCATGATAACAGTATAGTGTAAGCACCAATAGACTGCTTGCAGAATTAGGACTCGGTGAATTTTTGAGCGATTTTGCTAAGATTTTTGTTTTTCCATAAACCCACATACTCTTACGAGTAGGGGGTTTATGGAAAAACGAAAAGGTTTGTAAAAGCGCCAAAAAGTCGCTAGTCCTAATTTTGTAAGAAGTCTAGAATTTTAGGGGTATTAGCTCAGTTGGTTAGAGCGCCACGTTGACATCGTGGAGGTCAGCTGTTCGAGTCAGCTATATCCCAATGCCATCTCGTCTTACAGTTCATGCATCATGTGAAAAACTTTTAGCGCTCGCAGCGCCCACGGTACTGCCTACGCTTGTCCCTATCAAAGGCGAGGCGTATGACTGGGGCTTTGAGTATGACTTTTATGCCCAAAGCTCATGTGAAGAGGGTGTTTTGCTCCTTATCACTGAAGAGATGAGGCGTCTTATTCAGGCCGCTATTCCCTTTGAACATATGAGCATGGTGCCGCAAAATGCCGCACAGTTTTTACAAAAAAAGCAGCCAATACAGGCAGAATTTGCAGCGGAGTATCCGAGTAACGTTGTGCCGCTTTGTAAGGTGCGCGATTTTTACGATATATGCCCTGAAGAGCTGCTAGAGACAACGCGCCAGATTGGTCCATTTGCCCTTTATGAGCTCTCTTTTTTGCCCGACTCTATTGTGCGTATACGTGGAGTGGCATTTGACGATAAAAAGATGCTCAAAACATACCTCAAACAGGTTGAACAGGCAAAAGAGCATGATCCTGTCCCTCTAGCTGAAAAAAAAGAGCTTATTTCACTTGTCGATGGTAATGCCGTATGGCATCCAAAGGGTATAGAGTATAAAAAACGCCTTGAAAGTCTTGCTATTCGACCCGGCTTTAAAGAAATGTTTTGTATAGAGCCGCTTGATGGCGCAAAAAAGCTGTACAAACCCCAAAATGACAATCGCTTCTATCAGCAAACAACCCGCTACAACGATGATCCAGAGGGGCTTTTTAATGTAGAAACGGCCCTTTCGACAGTCCAATATTGCTTTTGTTTGCCTCAAAAACTTGAAGAGGAACTTATTTCTTCATTGCAATTCATGAAGCAAATAGTTAGCATTTTAGGAATAGAGTATACGTTTGTACTTTTGCTACGCGGTAAAGATAAAGAGCCGCGACTCGTTTCAGCCCTTACATCGTTGGGAGTTCCCTTCGAGACAAGCCGCTCAAACAGCACCCAGATAGAGCTTCACGGCTTTGATCTGAGGGGAAGAGCCTGGCCTCTTTCAAAGCTTACGCTAATGTATGAATCGGTGCCTCTTATCGAGTGCGTGCCTGTTCTTTCGTATGAAAGACTTATGGCCCTACTTCTCGAGAAGGGAACACTAGAACAGATGAAAATGGAGGAAAATCCAACACTTGAGAGTGAATCACGAGATTCGAGTTCCTAAAGTTCGTGTTGTTACACAAACAGGGGAACAACTAGGGGTTTTATCCCTACACGAAGCTTTGGCGCTTGCTGAACAGCAGGGGCTAGATCTAGTGGAAATTGTGGCTACAGCAGTTCCGCCCGTATGCAAAATTATTGACTACGGCAAGTTTCGTTACGACCAGACAAAACGGGAAAAAGAGAGCAAAAAGTCACAGCATCAGGTAAAGGTGAAGGAGCTAAAGTTTAGCCCAAACATCTCAGAGCATGACCTCGATGTAAAGACCAAACAAGCAAAGAAATTTTTAGAAGAAGGCAATAAGGTTAAAATAAGTTGTGTATTTCGCGGTCGCGAAATGATGCACCCAGAATTTGGGTCCCGCATCTTGGACAAATTGGTCCAAGAGCTCGATGAACTATCGACCTGCGAAGCCCCTGCAAAGATGTTTGGGCGCATGATGACCACTGTTTTAGCGCCTGCCCAAAAAAAGAAGAAATAAGAGATTGTACTTTAGTCCCAAACTTGGTATCTTGTTTGTGGATTTAGAGACTCATAGGAGTGTGTAGAGTGACGAAAATGAAGACAGTTAAGGCAATTAGTGCCAAATTCAAGGTGACCGGTACAGGAAAGCTGAAACGCCGACGTCCTGGTAAGCGCCACCTTTTAACGAAAAAATCATCAAATAAAAAACGCCAGCTTTCAAGACCTGCGTTGGTAGACGAAACAAAAGTCGCTACCTACAAGCGTCTCATGGGCGTATAAGTAATATGGAGCAATACAGATGGTAAGAGCAACCTATTCAGTTGCAAGACATCGTCGTAAAAAAAGGCTATTTAAGCTAGCTAAGGGCTTTTGGGGAGACCGCAAAAACCACCTTCGCTTAACGACCGATGCAGTAACAACAGCGCTGTCAAACAACTACAAGCACCGTAAAAAGAAAAAACGCGATTTTCGTGCCCTTTGGATTACTCGCTTGGGCGTTGCAGCAAAGATTCATGGAATGTCCTACAGCAAGCTTATTAATGGCCTTAAAAAGGCAGGCTGCCTGCTTAACCGCAAGGTGCTGTCTGAAATGGCGATTGCTGATCCTCACGGATTTGCAGCTGTTGTGACCGAAGCTAAGAAAGCGTTAGCCTAAGCTAAAATAGCTTTATCTTTAGTAGTCAAGTATGCCTGAGCAAAATTTGCTCAGGCTTTTTTTTTGAGGAGAGTTTTTCGAGTGAAACACGTGATACAGTCAATACGCGCAACCTTTGAAAGCGAGCTGCACCTCTGCAAGCAGGCAAATGATCTTGAAGCACTTCGTGTGCGCTACCTTGGAAAAAAAGGGCTTGTTCAAGAACAGCTAAAGTCCTTAAGAGATGTGCCAGAGGCAGAAAAACCGCTCGTTGGCAAGCTCATTAACGAACTTAAAAAAGAGATCGAAGAGCGCCTGGATGCAGCTATTAGCGCCTGCTCACATCTGCAGCTGCAGGATAAGATGGCAAAAGAGGCTCTCGATGTTACGCTGCCTGGCAGAAGGTCAAACGTCGGCTCAAAACATCCTGTCACCCAGATGCTCGATGAAATTACTGATATCTTTGTCTCGATGGGCTTTTCAGTTGCCCTTGGGCCTGAAATCGAGTCAGAATACTATAACTTTGATGTGCTTAATATAAGCCCAGATCACCCTGCTCGCGATATGCAGGATACTTTTTACGTAGCTCCCGGAATGGTATTGCGAACGCATACCAGCAACTCCCAAGGCCGAGTTATGGAAAATGCAAATCCGCCAATACGCATTATCTGCCCAGGAAGAGTGTTTCGTAATGAAACTATCGACGCAAGTCACCATGTGTTTTTCCATCAGGTGGAGGGGCTTTATGTTGATGAGAATGTATCGATGCAGGATCTTTTATCGACACTGTCTGAATTTGTGCGTAGACTTTTTAAGAAGGATGTTGAGGTAAGACTTCGCTCAAGCTACTTTCCCTTTGTTGAACCTGGTGTAGAGCTGGATATGTCCTGTCTGCTTTGCGAAGGTAAAGGCTGTGCTACATGCAAACATACCGGCTGGATAGAGGTTTTAGGAGCAGGTATGGTCCATCCACAGGTGCTTCGTAACGTTGGTCTTGATCCAGAAAAGTACACAGGATATGCCTGGGGCTTGGGGGTTGAGCGTATGGTGGCACTTCGTTCCGGCATTCGCGATATACGCCTCTTTGCTGAAAATGACATGCGATTTTTAAGCCAATTTTATGCAGTATGAGTGGACGGTAAAGGCAACAGACGCCAATGTAAGCCTGCTACAGTTTATTCAAAAGAAGCTTCCTGACTATTCTATGCGCAAAATTAAGGGCTGGATTGATGCTGGCTACTGCTTTGTAGCGGCTCGACAGCAGCGTTTTGCAAGAACAGCAGTGCTTGCAGGGCAAAAAATTACCCTCAATGTGGTTGAACAAAAGATCGAAGAGATAGCCTATATCTATGAGGATGAGGCGATTCTTGTTATTGACAAGCCTGCAGGCATCACATGCGATGAGCGGCTCGTAAAGAGTCTTGCAAAGGCAAATAAACAGGTAATATTAGTGCATAGGCTTGATAAGGAGACTACAGGCCTTCTCTTACTTGCTAAAAGTGAAGATATAAAAAAGTACTTTATAGAGGAATTTCGAAATCTCGCAGTCGAGAAGAGCTACGTGGCTATTGTAGATGGAGTGATCGAAAAACCGAGCGGCCATATTGAAAACTACTTGGGCCCA
>JAFEGT010000106.1 GCA_018239765.1 Verrucomicrobiota bacterium | reverse complement strand
TCTCTTGAGCCATAATCACTTTTGTTGGGGGCCGCCTTCACCTTCAGGGAATGTTCGGCCCCCAACAAAAATGATTCTGACTCAAGATCTTGCATCGCTTTAGCATCTTGAACTGCCGAATCTAGGATAATTAAGACTTACTCGGATAGAGCCAGCGTTTAAAGAGTTTTGCCATAAATGGCATCCAGAGGTAGGTCATAATCAGCACAACAAAGGGGGTTGTGCTGAGGGTGCGAAGCACTGGATGGAGCTGAGCAAGCGTCGGTCCCACAAGATAGTTTATGAGTATGAGCAGCGGTGTAATGGCAATCCAGGTAATCAGGGCCATTTTATGACGCGGTGGGGGAGTCATAGTTTTTTGGCCAGGTAAGCTAAACCATGTTTCTAGGCCTGTAATTACCTGTAGAGTGGTTGGCTTATCAATAAGATCATCAATCTGTTTTACCAGGTTTAGGCGCGCATCCGAGTTCAGCCATGCGTCAAGATGGCTTTGGCTGTCAAAGCGAAACATCACGCGGTAGAGGTTGTCATCATCTGATTTTGGTTTTTGTACGCGCGTGTCGATATAGCCTGTAAAGGTGCTTGAGGCCAAAATAATGGCGTCGAGCAGCTTTTCAAAGGCCTCTTTGTTGCCTGGGCAAACTTTCCTGTCTACGAGTACAGATACGCTATTCATGATCTACAAAGTATAAGAACTTATGACATGAATGTCAATCAATCTCCAGCAAGGCCAAAAAATCCAAAAACAAGGCCTAGGAGTACTACAACGTAGCCCATATAACGTATATTTTCGCTGGTGTAAAACGGCGTAAAATAGGATAGAAAGCGCTCTGGCATTATTAAGAGGGCAGTGCCTTTCAAAAACGCAAGCCAGCCGGCAATTGTTACAAGAGTGCGCCAGTTAGATTCCCAAATATTGTGCGACAGTATCATGAGGATGCCTATAACAAGAGCAAAAACCCCTGAAAGTATAATGAGGGCAGGGCTTTGGCTCATCTCAGAAAAGATGGTCACATAGCGCCTGTTATTGGCTGCCATTGCAATGCCTGCAACTAAAAAATAGAGGCTTAATGCCTCAGCGATATAGTGGGATGTTTCCATGCTCACCTCCATATAGCTGGAACGTAGTGGATATTTGAGAATTATTGCAATTTCTTTTTATCGGCCAATTAGATACGATCCAAATCTATCTTAAAATGGAGGCTTTTATTTATGTCGCTTTATAGTAATCTTACCCTTACCTACATGTCTTATAAGCAAAGGTGGGACGAACATTCGGTATGGCATCCCGATTCACCACTTTCGATTGCCTATACAGGACTAGGAAGAGTTGTAGAACAGCTCACCACTAGCCCACTAGTGGCTCCTGCAGCACCTGAAAAGCCATCTCTGGCAATGGCAGTCACAAATAAAGTACAGAAGCACCTTCCCAAAATTACGGCAGCATTTGGCTTTGCAACAGCGATTTTTCAGCCTTCGTGGTTCTTTAATGCAGGCTCAAGCCTTCTTTTGCAAAAGTTTACTCATAAGTCAGAGGTTGTAAAACAGGAGATTGCAAAAACTGAGGTAGAGCGACGTGTAACGCATGATGCGGCAATCGCAATGTGTGCGCTACACACCCTCAAGTTTGGAAGAAGTGTTTATGTGCTCTGCACGGCTCCGAGCCTTAACACGGCAGCGGGTCTTGTCTATGACGGCGCAGCAGCCCTTATGTACAGTGGGGTAGCCTGGGAAAATCGCCTTTTGCCTCCTAAGCTACAAGAGAAACCCCCAGAGAAAAAAGAATAATTTTCAACAAATAACTTTACGTGCTATAGTGTGAGTAAAGGGGAGGGCGCACTATGCACGTTTCAGGCAACAAAGAGAACATGCCCGAACAGGGCGGGCCTTGGTCTGTAAAAGATGGCAAGCTCCTGTTTAAGGGCCATGAGCATTCAATTAAGCGTCTTAATATATTTAAGAAAACTGCAAATATCTCCGACATCCAACGAGTGGCCCAAAAGCTCAACCAAGACTTTAGCACAGGGATTACAAGTTCGAAAAAGATCAAACTTGGTGGTTTGTTTGGAAAAGGATTTTCAGTAGTCCCCAATCGTGTTTTTGCAAATCAGCTTCATCTTGCCAAAGAGTTTCGTGTAACACCTGAAATTATAGAGCTTGCAGAGCCGTATGTAGAAGATTTTCGAAATGTGGCCCCCGCAAACGACTTTTATCAAGCAGTTGCACAATTGCCCGAGGGGAATAGAGCTGAAATCCTTGCCAAGTTGCAACCGTGGATAGAAAATTGCCAAAACGATGTGTATAAACCAGGTGTCGTGCGAGAATTTGCAGGCTACCCTGCTGATTTACTAAATACAGCAGCTCCCTATGCAATGAAGCTTGATCATACATATATAAAATCGATGATTGATGCAATCGGCTCAATTCCTGTTCAAGATCGTAAAGCAGTCCTCTCTGTAGCTGAACCATTAATCGATAGCTTAAAAGGCTTTGAAAAAGTGGACGCCTTGAAAGCTGTTGCCAAATTGCCCGCCAATAGTAGGCAGACAGCTGTAGAACGCGCGGCTGTTGTGTTCCAGCAATTTCGCAAGCTTGATATCAGTTCCGTTTTACATGCAGTTGCGCCTTTAACTGATGAAGGTTTTGCCCAACTGCAAAAACATGTGATTCCATTTGTGCTAAAGCAGGAAGGAAATTATGAGCAAGTACAAATACTTGATGCACTGTGCAAGCTGCCCTTAGAAGATATTGAGAGTCTCATACAGGCTGCCGAACCACTATTAGAGATTCCTGGTCTTGGTATCGATACCAAACAAATTCTACTCGAAACATTAGCAAGTTTTCCGCCAAATGAGCGTACAGATGCCGCAGCACTTCTTAAACCTATTTTAGGGTCAATTAAAGGTGATACTTTTCAAGTAGGATTATTTTTGGCAGGAGTTCAACGGCTTCCTCAGCAAGAAAGGCTGGGGTTAATAGAGAGTGCCATGCCACTTCTTGTTACCTTCAAAAATGCTACTCAAATCGTAGCCTGTTTACAAGCATTTCAAAATTTGGAAGCAAGTGAAAGAGATGAAGTAGCGGCTACCCTATTGAGCTTATTTCCTGAAGGAGAGGTGCCTGTTCATGCAATACAGATGGTTGAACGGCTTGGTGCAGAAAGACAAAGAGTGTTGCAGCTTGCTCGCCCGCTCTTTGACCATTATACAGGATGGTTACAAAGACTAAACATTTTACGAGAGTTGTCTCCTGCTCTTACAGAAGAGAATATGAGAGCGATATTGCCTCTCTTGGCTGAAAACGTGAGCTCAGGTCAAATTGCTGAGCAGATTAGAATGCTGACTCAAGAGGCTAATTTTGTTGCCGTTCAGTCAGTAAAATTACGTGTTACTCGTCAAGACCTAGAGGATAGCAGCCAGTCGCTACGGCTTTTAGATGAGCTGGTAACAAAACTGCGCGCAAATCCTTTGCGTCAAATTTCTGTAGAAATTGCTGGCGAGCCAGGTATTGACGCATCGGGTTTAGGACGAGAGTTCGTTTCAAAGGTTGTTGAAGGTGTAATAAAAGAAGTTTGTCCTGAGCTGCCAAAAAATGGGCTTGTACGCACAATAAATGGCCAAGAAAAGGCTGTAGGCCAACTTGGTGAGTTGATGATGTTTTGTCTGAACGCACAGCGAGACTATCCTATAGGCATGGTTTTTGACCACTCTGTGTTTGCTATGGTTACTCGTTTAAAACCGTATCACTTCGATAGGCCGCTTAACGAGTTGGATAAAGATGAGGGTAAGCTTCAAGAGCTTGTTGGGATGTATGTGGCGATAAATGAAATGAACGATAGTGATGCTGCCAAAAGGGATGTAATACGCGTAAGACAGTTTGCAGCGCCATTTACTGAAGAGACTGATATTGCAGTTTTAAAAGATGTTTACTATTCTGCGGGTTGTGAATATGATGATGAATCTGGCCTCGATGCTATTGCAGATGAGGTAAAAAGCAATCCGGCGGTTCTTAAGCAGCACCTTGCAAGCTTGCAAACGATCGCACGTGAACTCGTAAGAGAGATGGTGGAACCTGATTTAGTTTTTGCCCGAGAACTTGCTCTTGGGATGAAAGCTTCACCGTTTGCTCAAAAAGGTGAAATAACCTTTGAAAGGGCGCAAGCGCTTGGTGCCAAAGAGCTTGCTGTGAGAACTCAAGGGGAGCTAAGCGCAGATCTTGTGTTGACAAAGCTTGAATTTGAATTTACTATTCCCGACGAAAAGCAGGAGTGGGTGAGAGAATGGATTAGGCTTGCAGATAAGGAAAAGCTTGAGCGATTTGTTTTTGCGCTTACAGGCTCTTATTCTGTTGGGCAGGGTCTTTTGAGGATGCATAATGGTGAAAACATCAACTTCCACACCTGCTTTAACAGCGTGAATCTGCCATTTTTTGCTATCGATGATAAGGAAATGTTTGTTGCGATGTTAGAAGGTACCCTCGCTAAAATAGAATCCTACAACAGGAGCTAATATGAGACTCGGTGAGATATTTATCAAAGGCGCAGGAATTTTCGTTGGGGTAATCGCAAGCTGTGGCCCAAGTCAGCTTTATGGGCTTATAAAGGGGGCGGTTGAACTCATAAAAGTAGCGCATAGCTCTCACCAAATAAAGAAAATTGACAGGCAGATGCAGAACCTCAGTACAAAGCGACCAGAAGAGCGAGAAGCGCTGAAACTCACTGAGGAACTTCGCAATAAAATTGCAGAACAAAACAAAAAAGATCGAAGCGAACTTAAACATGCAGGGCTAGCACTTGTGCCTGTCGTAGGAGCGATTCTTGCGGTAAAATACAAAGACTATTCGGTTGGGCCGCTTGCGCCTCTAGCGAGTACGGCAGAGGATATAGTTGAAGTGGCAAAGCCTGATGGTATACCTAGGGTGCTTTTCCCGGGTGCACAAGCCCCAGATAAGAATAGCTGGGCATGTCTGCGATGGGAGGGTATTGATGGAAAATTCATGCGGCTGCCTGTAAAAATGGAAAAAGGCAAAACTCGCACTATTGATGCCATCTGGGTGCCAGGAAACGGCTGTAAAGAGTCTGACAGGACTGTTGTTCTCTATCATGGTAATGCCATGAATATGGTGGGGATGTATGACCGGGCTCTTCCATACATACAAGCAGGATATAACGTACTTGTTACAACAATAGGTGGTAAACAGTATGGTCAGATAGATCCTCAAGATCCTTTGAATGCAAAGTTTGAGACCAATGAACTAAGCATGTATGCCGATGTTGATGCCGAATTTGCATTTTTGAAGGAGAAAGGCGTAAAGGATGTGGGTGTGCATGGGCTCTCAATTGGTGGCACAAAAGCTTTTCAGGCAGCAAGTAAACATGGTGATATGGTGAAATTTGTAGTAGCCGAGCAGACGCTTACATCAGCCGGTGATGTGGCCTCAAATACTGCTAATAATATGGCTGGGGCGGAAAATATAGGTCGAGTCCTTGGTAATCAAGCGGCACCGCTTGGTAAGTATGATGGAGCTAATGGCAATCGCTCAGATGGCTTTAACAACAAGGCCAAAGCCCGTAAGATGAAGGCAGAGCTTATTGCGATTGCAGCTAAAGAAGATATGCTCATGGGAAAGCAAAAGAGAGGTAAAGTGTACGAAAGAAACTTTGCTGAAACGTTGATGCAGGCGAGATATAAGGATAATAAAGATCAACAGAAGCCTCTCTGGATCGAAGGTGGACATAGTGCGAATATAGATGAAACAACTTTTGGTAAAATCATCGATTTTGCCAACAAAGCGTGTCCTGCACCTAAAGCTTAATTTCCTGCAATTATGCCGACCTTTCAGGCCTCTGGGTTTGGTTTAGACCATTTACCCAGGCCTCCGCTCGCGCTCCGACCTGGGCTATGACATGTCGGCCCTTCAGGCCTAAAGGTCACAATCAAGATTACGACTGCGATAAAATACCGACCATTCAGGCTTCATGTAGAATTGTATCCAGGTAACCGGCCTCCGCTCGCGCTCCGACCTGGGCTATGATATGCCGGCCCTTCAGGCCT
>JAFEGT010000105.1 GCA_018239765.1 Verrucomicrobiota bacterium | reverse complement strand
CAGATCTACATAGCTACAGAAATCGATGGTCAAAAAGAGTGGCTTTTACATCTTCACCCTAAAACCAGCTTTACTAATCATGAACTGACTCATGGCTTTCATCAACGTTTAGGTAATAATAACAGATTTTACCTGGTTGATCTTAAAACTCAAAAACCTGTTTTTACGCTACAGCAGAATGGTTTTTCAAATGAAAAGCACTTTGTATCAAATCCTCCAGAGGAAAACTTTTTTAGCCGCTTTGAAGACCCTACATGCACAATATTCTTAGCAGACAACCAAACTAATTCTATGCAAAGAAATGCAATCCAGGAAGTGCAATTTCCCCGCTTAGGTCTTACCCTCAAAATGGAAAATGGCAAGTGGCAGCTGCAAGAACAGCCTGAATGGCATGTAGCTAAGCCAGAAGAGCAGTTTGTGCCGCACTTTGGGCCTAAAACAGGTTTTCTTGTGGTTCAAAACAGCGTTGGCGCGAAAAGGGTGCTTATTCCGGTATGGAATCCTACTGAAACTCCGGAAGACAAAAAATCGCTAAACAGCAGCTATAGCTATGAATTTAATGGCGAAACGGCACGTAAAGGGCGCTTTGTAGAGTGCAGCCTCAAAAATGACACCATAACTCCGGACTCTCTTGAAGCAAGATTTCAATTGGCGCGCATCTACCTCGAAACCGGTAATATCGACGAAGCAGAAGCGCTGCTCTTTTCACATACGGCAGAACTTACCCACAAAAAGCTGACCGACAATGAAATCGAAATTTTGACCGCAATCGCAACAGGGGATACCTCGGGAGATATAGGTTCTCGTACGCTTCGCACACGTATGAGAGCGCTCTACCTTCTTGAAAAGAACTCCTACCAGTTTGGAAAATCGGGCATTGACGAATCCAATAGAAAAAAGATGGTAGATCTCATCGAAGCCTATCTTGGAAGGCTGAGCCATCTTCGTCCTTTACCCCAAGCGGCTGAATATTTCCTTTTAGCACCGCTTGCAAAAGATTCTGCTAAGATTAGGCTTAGAGTTTCGGAGTTACAGCCAGAAGATGAGTTTAGCAACAGATTCGAACCTGAAGTCGGAGGTGCTTTCACCATTTTAGAGAACGGGGTAGGAAACATTCCTGATAAAAGGCCCACCATAAGGACAAGACTTCGCTACCTTACGGCGCGCATGGGTAATACCTTTCCATTTGATCCAACTACTGTTAAGAGTTATGAGCTAGAGCCATATATGCGACTCATTCGCGATGAGGCACTACGCTACCTATCCAAAGGATGGGATGCAGCAATAAAGCGCGGCTTTATGCAGGGTATTACAGTGATGACCCAGTCAAAAGATGAGAGGGTAAAAGAGTTTGCTCTTTATATTTATAATAGAGTGGATTCTGCTACAAGTGGACGTAGAGAGGAAATTTCAAACCTTCGTATACGACAACAGGCTACAGCGGAAGTACAAGAGCCAGAATCTCTTGAAGTCGCACAGATAAAAAGAAACCTTGCACCACTTAAGTCTGTAAAGGCACAAGGGGATGCCAATAGCTTTGTTATTGATATAGCAGGGGAGTACTTTAACAAAGAAGAACGTCAAATTGTCGAGGCAACGTCTGATAATCTTACACTCTTTGCCACAAACGCGCCTGAAATTAAAGATACGACCACGCGTGCAAAGTTTGAACAGGCAGCAAATGATATTCAAGCGGCAAATAAACAGCTTAAAGAGACAACCTACACCCTAAAGGATGATAAAGATGACAGCACCTTAAGAGATGTCTTAAGAGATCGTCTACGCGATGCCAAAACAGCTTTAGCTACTACTGAAGAGACCATTCTTCAGTCCGTTGCATCTGCACTTACGAGCGATCCGACTTCTGCCCTTAGCTTTACCGCAAGCAAGCGCACAATACCGACAATAGAAGAGCTTGCCATCGTAACATCCAAGCTAAACTACAAAGACTTCGCACGAAAGCTCTATCCTGAACTTTCAGATATTGCTCTTGATCAGCTTCAAGAAGGTGTTAAGCAGTATCTCGTACAGAAGCAGTTTGTACAGCATCTTGAGCGAGCGATTCAGCAGGTTGATGCCGTGCTCGCATCACGAGATGATGCTGACACGCTACGAAATGTACTTGCTCGAACACTTGAATCTGATCGCGCCTACGATTTAGATGCACCTCATGCATCGGTCTATCTATACATTGAGACCGTGCTCAACATAAAAATGCGCGCTGACCAGATCCGAAACATCGAAAAGTTTATTGCCGGAATTGAGGGCGGTAAAGAACTTGTGCTCCAGATGATTATGGGAGCAGGCAAGACGAGCGTTCTGCAGCCCATTTTGGGCTTTTTATTTGCCCGGCCCGACAGCCTATCCTGCGTCGATGTACCTGAGGCGCTTTTTGAGCCTGTAAAAGAGGGGCTTCATAAAGCTCTGGGTAATGCCTTTCGGCAGTATGTCTATGCACTACCTTATGAGCGCGAAAATGCTAAAGACCTTAAATTTCTCCAAACCTACTATGACACTCTTCTAGAAGTTCAAAGTCGCGGTGGATGCCTTCTCAGAACCCCAAGAGTCAAGCATTCTATCATCACTAGCCTCTATGAAGCCTATTATGACAAAGACGAAAAGCGCATCAACCTTATTGGTAAAATCGTAGAGCTCTTGCAGCTTAACGAAGTAGTGCAGATCGATGAAATCGACATCGCTATGAACTCCAAAATCACCTTCAAATACCCTGTGGGTGATGCTGTTGCTGTTGATAAAACACGAGCTTCGATGCTCTCAAATCTGCTTTTAGATGCTGCAACTGATCCAGAGCTACTGCAAGTGGCCTCGCTTGATTTTGCTAATGCCTACCAAACTCGAAACAACAAAGACTTTATACGAAAAGGCGCCAGTCTTACACCAGAGCTCTTTATAGATGCCGTGCGACCTCGGCTTGTGCAGCTTGCTCTTGTGCGGCTAAATGAAGCGGTTGAAAATTTTGGCCAAAAGCAGGCGGCGCTTGGAGACTATCTTACCAACTTTCTGACACAGTCAACACCCTTTGACCAGGAAATTAGTGAAAAGATACCGCTTGAAGCTCAAACGGCCATCTTACAGCAAAAGGATCTCTCGAGCTACGAGCCTGAATGGATTAGGTTGATGACAGAGCAGGCTGCCTACAAAAGTGAGATGAACAAAAGAGTAAAAAGCACATTTGCAAATCAGCAGGATATAGAACTTTTAGGTACTGTTGCAGATGCTCTTAAAAATATACTTCCAGCTGCACTCTTTAAGGAATGTGGATCAAACTATGGGCCTGATCCAGAAGAGGGCATCTATGTAGCACGCCCTTATGCCGCGCCAAAAACCCCAAAGGTTAGCGTCTATGCAGACCCTTACGAACAGGTAATTTACACTACCGAAATGGTGCTCTACTATGGCATCCCAAAAGATGCCGCAGCAAAGATGCTAAAACAGCTGCAAAACTTGGCTAAGGCTGAAATAAAGAACCACGTAGCGCTTCTTGAAACCGATGCCTATAAGAAATTTCAGAAAATTATGGGCGAGGATGCCAATGCCTTTTCACTTCTTGAAACTCCGCCATCTGAAGCTTTTATAGATGCCTACACGAAAAATGCAAGTAAAAATAAAGAATCGATCAGTGAATTTTTGCAGCACTACGTCTACCCACAGATAAAGACGTTTGAAGATAGCCTCTTAAGCACACCTCAAACCCTTGCGGGCAGCTCTAAGCTTGCCTATGGCTATACTGGAACGCTTCATACAGGGATACTATCGCGCACGCAAGAGGCCTGCCCTGAAGAGGGAACTGATGGCAAAACCATTTTGGCAATACAGAGCAAAATGGATAAGGAACTTGCCGAAACGCAGGTATATAAAGAGCAAGATGGCAAATATCCCGACCAGATTATTGCGCAGATGGCTCATGACAAAGATCTCTACGTCTTTATCGATAGTGGAGGCTGGCTAAAGGAAGAAAAAATTGGGGAATTTGCCATACGCCTTTTAGCCGCCGCAAAGGCCGAACGCCCCGAAATTGAGGCCATAGTCTATCACAATGAAAAAGGGCAGATTGTCTCTCTGGAGCCGGAATTTGAAGGATCAGACAAGCTTATAGAGGTTCCTATAAGCTCATCACGTTTTAAGACAACTGATGGACATCAGCTCACCATAATTCAGCAGCGCTATGAAACCGGCACAAACATACCACAAAAACCGGCTGCAAAAGCGGTTTTGAGCGTACGTAAGGGGATGATAAAGCGAGAAGGGCTGCAGAGTGCCTTTCGTATGCGGCAGATTTTGTATGGCCAGAGCGTCTCCTATGCCCTTACAGAAGAGGTAAAGGACTATATTGCAGCTGGTATCATCGATGGCCTCCTTTCACGCCCTCAATTTAGAGCTCTCTTTAGCAAAAGTGGTGAGATTACCGATGCAAAAATTGATGCTCTCGATCTTAGGCATGAGTGTAAAGATGCACTAAAAAATGCACTTCAACGTTATCAAACAGTTGCTGAACCCGCAACGATGAAGGGAAGAATCTCTCAATTCACAAAATGCTTTAATGCACTATTTGAACCTGATTCGGTCGATATTTGGGGCTATAAGACTGCCAATGAAGCGCTTGTAGAACAGAGCAAAAATTGGGATGCTGGCAAGCAGAAGATGCGCGAGGTGATAGAAAAGCCCCTTCGTATGCTTCTTGCGGACACCAAAATACCGATTACAACGCGTAAAAAAGCATTTGAGCTCTTTCAAGAGTTTATTATTCAAACAAAGAAAGACAGTCCATTTACTAAAGTTACGCAAGAAAGCAAGTTTATGTCTGCAGAGGATGCTATCGAACATGAAATTCAGAAGCATATGAAGCTCCTTGACCTCTTAAAGAAGGATAGTGAAGTAAGTAAGCTGTACTACCAAAAACTGGGACCAGATCAGTCGATCGAAAAGCAGCTGAAAAGCTGTGTAAAGGTTGAAGATATCCCTGCCTTTTTAGAAACTGCCCAAAGTGAGGGCGGCCAGGAGCTTGAGCAGGAGGTAGAGCAAGAACAGGAGCAAGAGGCTCAAGCTGAGCAAGAACAGGAGCAAGAGCTGCAGGTAGAACGAGTACTTCCAGATGCCGTTCAAAAACCATATGTCACTATCTTTAAGGATCCTACAATAATACCTCAATTTAGCACTCTCACGACCCTTGTTGGGAATCTGCCACTTCCCGATAAGGATAGGATTGAGTTTTCGCCAAACCTCTTTATTGATAATGCGAAACCCGATTCAGCTGCACATGCTCGCTATCACTTACCAGGTAGATACATTATGGTGATAGAAAATCCAAAACGCTATGTGCTTGTAAGCACGCAAGATGCTGCTCACATTCAAAAGGCCATTTATGGATATCCCGGCACGTCGAAAATTACCCTTGTGAGCTTTGATGGTAAGGTAGTGGCTTCAAAAACAAACACTCCTCCAGACGATGAGCTGAAGCGAATTGCTCTTCAGGCCAAAATTGTTTGTGGCAAAGCAGGCTATTCTAAGGATGAGATTGAGCATATAGATGAGCTTCTTGACCATGATAAGAAGAAGGCTCAAGAACTGCAGGTCTTTATGGAGAAGATGTTCTCATATTTACCGCATGCGGCTCACACCTACAGCAACAGCCTTTTGAGATCCTACTTCAAGAAAAAGACCCAGGTCGATCACTAACTCTTAATCTTAAAGGCCTGAAAGGCCGGCATCTCATAGCCCAGGTCGGAGCGTTAGCGTAGGCCTGGGAAACAAAGCCCACAAAAACTTGAGCCCTGTAAGGGCGGCATAGTTCTGTATACCGCCCTTATAGGGCTCAAGTTTTTCTATAACATTTTATCTAAAGCTAAACGGCAGCTTTTGTTATTTAGCAGATTTGATGTTGTTGATGAAGCGAATAACGTCGCCAACAGTTTTTAGCTTTTCTGCTGTTTCGTCGTTGATTTCGATTTCAAACTTCTCTTCAAGCGTCATAACGAGCTCTGTAAGATCGAGCGAATCTGCATCGAGATCTTCGAAAAACGCTTTATCAGCTGTTACTTCGCTAGGATCACGGCCAAGTTGTTCTGCTACGATTGAAATTACTTCGTTGTCTATTGACATATTTTTTCCTTTTCTTGTTTTTGCCAGCTACGATAGCAGGCTATATATTATTTTGCAATGGGCTCTTTACATTGCGAGGCCACCATCCACGACAAGCACCTGCCCGGTGATGTAGTCTGCAGCAGGGGAGGCAAGGAAGAGGCATGCTGAGGCAATATCTTCAGGTCTTCCCATGCGACCAAGTGGTATATGGTTTACAACTTCTGCACGCTTTGCCTCTGGTAGCTTGTCGGTCATATTTGTGTCGATATAACCCGGAGCAATGCAGTTTACGGTAATGTTTCGTGAAGCTACTTCTTTTGCAAGCGACTTCGAAAAGCTAATGAGAGCACCCTTTGAGGCTGCATAGTTGGTTTGGCCAGGATTGCCAATAAGCCCTACAACAGAGCTTACGTTAATTATCTTGCCGCGCTTTGCCTTCATAAAAGGGCGCATCATCGCACGGGTGGTGTAGAACGCAGATGTCATGTTAACATCGAGCACGCGCTCCCAATCTTCATCTGTCATACGCATAAGAAGGCCGTCGCGAGTGATACCAGCGTTATTAACCAAAATATCTATTTTTTGAAATTTAGCCAGGGTAGCTTCTACTGCCTTTTCTACTTGCTCCTTATTAGAAACATCTACCTGCATGAAGGTAATCTTGCCGTTCGATTCTTTTTCAAGCTCTTGGCCGCGCTCTTGGTTTGTTCCCAAAGCGATTACGTGGGCTCCTGCCGCAACAAAACTTTGTGCGATTGCCTTGCCGATACCAGCTGTAGCGCCTGTGATAAATGCAACTTGATCTTTGAGCTGATTCATTATTGTGTGACTCCTTTATACCTTTGTCAGTAAGCTTGAACCCCATGTAAGGCCGGCACCAAATGCTGTAAGCAAGAGGTGTTCGCCCGATTGAGGTGCGTTATGTTCGTCTAGTTCAGCAAGCGCTATTGGAATTGTAGCGGCTGATGTGTTGCCATATTTATGAATGGTTCTCAGAGTGCGCTCCCAAGGGATATTAAACCGCTTTGAGATTGCTTCGATAATGCGTATATTTGCCTGGTGAGGAATAAGCCAGGTAATATCGGCCTCTAGTATGCCTGTAGAGTCCAAACACTCTTTTGCAGAGGCTTCCATACGGCGTACCGCATGCTTAAAGACCTCTTTACCTTCCATTTTCATAAAGTGTTCGCGATCTTCATGCGTATTTGCACTCGCGGGTCTGCGGCTACCGCCAGCCGGGATGCATATAAGCTGCGATTCTGCGCCATCGGCCCCTAAACATACGTGGCGAATTTCATAGCCTTTACCAGAAGGCTGCACAAGGCACGCGCCGCTGCCATCGCCAAAAAGCACGCAGGTGTTTCGGTCAGTGTAATCTACGAAGGCGGAGTTTTTTTCTGATGCAACAACAAGTACGTTTTTGTACATGCCAGATTCAACCCAGCCTTTGGCAATAGAGAGGCCATATAAAAAGCCGCTGCAGGCTGCTTGTATGTCTAAACAGCACGCTTTTGTTGCTCCAAGAGAGCTCTGAATAAGTGCCGCAGTTGATGGAGTCAAAAAGTCGGGAGTCATTGTAGCGCAAAGAATAGCATCAACATCGGTTGCTTTTAGGCCTGCTTTTTCAAGCGCTCTTGCCGCTGCTTTTGCACCCATGCATGATGGAAACTCCTCATCATGAGCCATACGGCGCTCTTCAATACCGGTACGTGTAACAATCCATTCATGGGATGTCTCTACCATCCGTTCAAGATCGCTATTAGAAAGTACTTTCTCTGGTAAGTATGCGGCTATCGCCGTAATTGTTGCTGGCACGATATTTCCTCATCTATTATTAAGAAATGGAAATCGTGCCCGTGCCCGTGCCCGTGCCCGTGCCCGCATTTTTCTATTTTTTCCGCTAAAGCCCCTTTTAGGGGCGGCATTTTAGTTGTATCGTCCTTAAAAGGACTCTAGCAGAACAATTTGAATAAGCGGGCACGGCCACGGGCACGGGCACGGGCACGGATTATAAGCTTATCGAAGCTATGACCAATCCTCAGTTTTCACCTGTATAAAATATCACACTTTGCTATAAAATGAAAGGAACTATGCAATACCCTCAAAGATTAGAAAAACTTTTTTCACTTTTGCAAAAGCTACCAGGTGTCGGAAGGCGCTCTAGCCAGCGCTACGCCTTCGATATGCTCCTGCACTGGCCGGAACGGACGCTCCAAGAGCTAGCCGCCGCCTTAAATGATATAAAAAAGGTTTTACTTTGCGCCGATTGCGGCTGTCTTGCAGATGAAAGCCACTGCCTTTTTTGCCAAGACCCGATGCGCCGTCGCGACGCACTCTGTGTGGTTGGCTCTCCTCGGGAAGTCTATACCTTAGAGAGCACGCGAGAATTTGGTGGACTTTACCATGTGCTGCCGACACTTTTATCTCCACTTGATGGCAGGGGTGAAGAAAAGCTGAACCTACCTAAACTCATTGCCCGCATCCAAAAAGAGCAGGTAACCGAGCTGATTTTGGCGCTTGATTCTTCGCTTGAAGGGGACGCAACCTGCCTATTTATCAAAGAAAAACTTCAACATTTGCCTGTTAAAATTTCGCGCCTTGCCTTTGGTATTCCGGTTGGCAGTGCGCTGGAATTTGTGGATGGCGGCACGCTAGCACGAGCCCTATCCGCCCGCGGCTCCTTCTAAATTTAATCTTAATCTTGATCTTGATCTTAATCTTGATCTGTTTTTCTCTTGCATTTATCGCTCACATGACCTAACTTCGTAGCTTCATAATCTAAAATAATAGTGCCTATGCGAACTCTACTCATTCTTCTTGTCCTCACTCTGCAACTTGCAGCAAACGAAGTCACGCCTCAGTATGAACACTCACGCGTGCAAAAAATCGACGTCATCATCGAACAGGATTCAAGCCAAGCCGATAGCGACAAGCTCCTCGGCCGTCTGAAAACAAAAGAGGGTGCACTCTTTAGCCAGGAAGAATTTGACGAAGACCTTAAATCCTTGGCAAAAGAATTTGATAAAATCGACCCGCAAATTACCGTGCAGCCTAACGGCTCACTTGACATCACTCTGCACATCTGGGTCAAGCCTACAATCAAAACGATCGTCTGGCAGGGCAACAAAGAGTTCACAAGCGACAAGCTGACAAAAGAGCTAGGAATACGCCCTGGACAAGTTTTTGACAGGCAAAATTTCAACAAAGCCTTCCACAAAATCAAAACCTTCTACCTCAAAAAGGGCTTTTTTGAAGCGGAACTTGACTACACCGTTCATCCCGTAAAGCCCACAAATGATGTCGACGTCCATATCACGATTAAAGAAGGCCGCTCAGGACAGATCGACAAAATTGCCTTCCATGGCATCACCAAAAAAGAGAAGAACGAGCTCTTAGAGCTTATCTTTACAAAGACCTACAACTTTTTCACTAGCTGGCTCACAGATGAGGGCACCCACAATCCAGAGGTCCTTCGTCACGATGAACTTACTATCTTAAGCTACCTCCAAAACGAAGGCTATGCCGATGCTAAGGTAGACATTAAGATCCTAGAGTCAAAAACAAAGAAAGACCGCATCATCGTCGATGTGAATGTAGATAAGGGCGCGCTCTATCACGTCTCACAAATTTCCATGAGCGGCAATACCGTTTTGGCAACAGATCATCTACTTGATAAAATCGCCCTCAAGACTGGCGGTGTATACTCGCCTGAAAAGCTTCGTCAATCTGTAAGCACAATCAAAGACCTTTATGGCATGCGCGGTTATATTGACGCTCAGATTATTCCTGACAGCAAAATCGTCGAAGGCAAAAAAGAGTATTCAGTCAATTTTCAAGTTATCGAAGGCTCACGTTTTCGTGTAGGCCTTATTAAAGTGTTTGGCAACCAGCGAACAGACGCATCCGTTATTCTTCATGAAATTGTACTTACTCCGGGCGAAATCTTTGACTCTACGCTCTTAAGCAAATCTGAAGAGCGCCTGCGCAACATCGGCTACTTTAAAAACGTAAACATCTACGCCGTAAAGACAAGTAGGGGAGATCACTTCCGCGATGTGTATGTTGAAGTGGAAGAAAATCCAAACACAGCTAGCCTTAACTTCTTTCTTACCTTCAACAGCACCGAAAAGCTGTCTGGTGGAGTTTCGGCGAATGAAACCAACTTCAACTCAAAAGGGCTGCTAACACTTTTTAGCAAAGGTCCAAAGGGACTACGCGGCGGTGGTGAATATGTGAGCGCAAACGTAACTGTTGGTCAAAAGCAGTTGGTCTACAGCGCATCATGGACAAAGCCAAACTTCATGGATACACCTTGGATTATTGGTCTCCAGGCAAGCAAAATGCGCAACAGCTACGCATCTGATGACTACAGCATTAAAGCCTATAGCGCGCAAGCTTATGCAGACTATCCTATAAATGCCTTTGTAAAGGCTGGCGTTACATACCGCATTACCCATTCGCACATTCATCTTAAGCATATGAGTCACGACCATAACAAGCGTGAGCTGGAGCGCGAATCGAAAAACGGCGGCCTTATATCCGCAATAGGCCCTCACATAAGCTACGACTCTACTGACCATCCTCACCAGCCAAAGCGCGGTATACGCTCATCTTTTGGCATTGAGTATGCAGGTCTTGGAGGAGATCATACTTTTATCAAAACAAGCTACCTCAACAGTATCTACTGGTCTCCCTATCAGTACGGTGTAGTACGCCTACGAGGTAATCTACAGTTTATACAAACTCTCGGACACACACACCCCAAAGATTTACCGCTCGATGAGCGCTTTTACATGGGTGGTGAGCAATCCATTCGCGGCTACCTCTTTAACAGTGTAGGTCCAAAGTTTCACGACTCATTCCACACCTCTCGTGGTGGTATGTCAAGCGTGCTTCTTTCTGCAGAATATGACCAGTACATCTTTAAGAGAATGGATGGTTTTGTTTTCCTTGATGCAGGTAACGTCTACTTCAAACAGTTTTATCTTGGCACCCTTCGAGCATCTGCAGGTTACGGTATCAAGCTTAAGGTATTTGGTAATGCACCGCTTGTACTCGGCATTGGCTATCCGCTTAATCCGGCGCATAAGCGCGATGTTAAAAAGTTTTTCTTTTCAATAGGCACATCATTTTAAGGAGTCATATATGAAAAATTCTGTCCTACGCATACTAGGCGCGATCACGGTTGGGGCCGTGGGCACACTAGCACTGACCTCAGCAACAGCACCCGCAACAGGTGGCAACGCCAAAATTGGTATTGTAAACCTCAAGACATGCTTTGAAGGCTCAAAACTTGGCAAGCAAGAGCATGCCCGCTTTGAAGAGATCAAAAAGCAGATCGAAACTACTATCGAAGGTAAAGAAAAAGAGCTTAACGATATGGCTCCAAAATTTTCTGATGAATACCTCGACACACTTTCGCCAGAAGCAGAAGCTGAACTGAAAGGCAAATACCAAAGGCTTGCCCAAGAGCTTTCACAGCTTCAGAACCAGTACTACAACATGATGAGCCAAGCTAACATGCAGATCGTACAGACCATTCAAGAAGCTGTATCAACTGCCTCAAAAAAGGTAGCAGAATCAAAGGGTCTTGACCTCGTTCTGAACCAAGAAGCGTGCTTCTTTAATGGCAGCTCTCTTGATGTATCAACAGCTGTTATCTCAGAGATGGACAGCCAATTTAAACCTGAAGAAGTTAAACCCGAAGCAAAGAAGTAAGCCATTATGACCTCATACAGTCTTGAAGAGCTCGCAAAAAGGACTGGATGCCAGCTTGTTGGCAATCCCAAGCACTGTATTACAGGCGTTGCAGATTTAGAGTCTGCAACGCCCGATGATGCCTCATTCTTAACAAACCCACGCTATCAGGGAGCGATGCAGAGATCGCATGCTGGCGTTGTGGTGGTGATGGAAGGCACAGAACTACCCGAAAATAAAAACTTTCTCCTCTCTAGGCATCCTGACGCAACATTCCAGGAACTTATTGAGCTTTATAGAACGAATAGAGCCCCTAGAAGCTATTTCACTGGCATCCATCCTACTGCCGTTATCCATCCTACAGCCAAGATTGGCGATGGCGTTACCATATGCCCACATGTGGTGATAGATGGGCAAGCGGTGATTGGCAACAACAGCTTTATCGGTGCAGGCACATCTATAGGAGCTGATGTTACGATCGGCGAAGAGTGTGTACTCTACCAAAACGTGACTATTCGTGAAGGCTGCACTCTTGGTGCCCGCGTCTGTATTCAGCCAGGAGCTGTCATCGGCTCATGCGGCTTTGGCTTTACCCAAGATAAGCAAGGTCGCCACAGCAAGCTGAACCAAGTTGGCAACTGCATCATCGATGACGACGTAGAAATTGGCGCAAACAGCACCATAGATAGAGCGCGCTTTAAGGCTACTCGCATAGGTCAAGGCACAAAAATTGATAACCTGGTGCAAATCGCCCACGGCGTTGTTATTGGCAAACATAGCCTTATCATTGCCCAGACGGGCATAGCAGGTTCAACTCAAATTGGCAACCATGTCATACTCGCTGGCCAAGTTGCCGTTAACGGCCATATCGAGATTGGCGATCAGGTAGTGGTAGCAGCTCGCTCTGGCGTCTCTAAATCTATCAAAAAGCCCGGCCGCTACGCTGGCGTACCTGTGATGGAGCTCTCTGAGCACAACAAAAATCAGGTACTTCTACGCAACATCGACAAACTCGTCGAAGAAGTCAAACAACTCAAGCAAGAGCTCAATAAGCGTTAATTTGCGAGCATTTCGTGCCCGTGTGCGTGCCCGTGCCCGTATTATTTCAATCTTATTCCGATGTACAAAATAAAACAGATCGGGCACGGGCACGCACACGGGCACGACTCAATTTTCAGCTTGACATTTGTTAAAAATTATGGATAGTAGAGAGTAATACAAAAAATGGGGAAAATGCACATTTTATAGAGGAGGTGCACCAATGTCCAGCATGAACGTTAGAGAAGTTACTCTTCCAGCCAACTGTGAAGCAACGCTCATAAGTTTCGCAACAGCGAAAGAGGCAAAAGCCCCATCAATCCTAAATGAAGCGATGACATTAAAGATCGCCTTTAAAGACCGCGCACATCAGCCTGTCGGCGATGATGTACAGCATGGTATAGAAACATTAAGAAAACTTCGCGAATACTGCACACGAGCTGTTGACGCAGGAAAAAGTGCCTTTGCTACAGCAAGCGTTAACGATAGACGCATTGCTGGCATCTGGTTCAACACACGCTTTACCGCTTCTAAAGAATCACGCAGTATCAATGCTGCAACAGAAATCCTTAAGCGTCATTCTAACGATATGGGCGCACTACAGAAGAAGTTTGAAGCCGTAGATAAAGACCTCAAAGCAAACCAAGCAAAGTGCGAAGCTCGCGCTGCAACACTTACCCTTAGAGAGCTTCCAGGCGTTTCTAACGACGAATTTAAAGCACAACTTAAGCCAAACCTTATTTGGATTAATGGTGTACGCCAAGAATCTCATGAGATGCTCTTTACAGCTCTTATGCCAGGTGCCGACAAGGCAAAAATCGAAACACGTGCAAAGACCTTCAGCCAGCCAGGCATAGTGCCAGATCTTACTGGTAGAGACCTCGATGTGCTCGTGTTTGCTCTACCTGAACGCTTTGACACAATGTCTGAAGCGCTTGTAAAGCATTTAAGCCAAAAAGCGTTTAAAAACAACGACGGCTCTCAATTCTTTGTCGGTGCTGAAAATAAAGAAGCACGCAAGATTGTGATCGAAGGTGAAAAGGTGCGTCACGAGACTGAATTTGAGCTTTCCCGCGGTGGCGTGGTTGTTGCTACAGTCAAAGCAACTGCGACAGATGACAGCTCAAACTGTGTATACAGCGATCTTAAGGTAAAATATGGCGTTGCAAGAATGCCTGACTACGAAAAGATCCTCCGCATCTTTAAAGAGCCAGCAGTAGCTAAAGTTTCAGAAACTACAGTATAAGACTGCTTTCCAATATGGGTCATTCTTGTTAGAATGACCCTTTTTTATTGGATGCATTTTTATGGAATATGAATTTCTTGGTAGATCTGGTCTCGAAGTTTCACGCATAACATTTGGCACAATGACCTTTGGTGGTGGAGGAGACTATGTCCATACTGGAAACTCCCCACAAGAGGAAGCTACGCGACTTGTTGACATCTGCATAGAAGCTGGAGTCAACTGCTTTGACACTGCTGATGGCTATTCTACAGGTAAATCTGAAGAGATTTTGGGCAAAGCTATAGGTAAACGCCGGGACGATCTGATCATCGCTACAAAGGTCTTTTATCCGATGGGTGAGGGCCGCCATGATCTGGGCCTATCGCGCAGGCACATAATCCAGGCATGTGAAGCAAGCCTAAAACGCCTTGGCACCGACTATATCGACCTCTATCAGCTCCATGAGGTAGACAACCAAACACCGATGGAAGAGTCACTTGCTGCCCTAGAAACCCTTGTACAGCAGGGGAAGGTGCGCTATGTGGGCTGTTCCAACTTTTCTGGCTGGCATCTTATGAAGGCACTGGCCATACAAGAAAAGCGAAACTATGAACCGATGATTTCGCAGCAGGTGTACTATTCTCTCATTGCCCGTGAGCTTGAGCATGAGCTTGTGCCATTAAGTCACGACCAAAATATTGGAATGCTTATCTGGAGCCCACTTGCCTTTGGGCTACTCTCTGGCAAATATCGCCGTGATCATAAACCGGAAAAAACGCGCCTTGCCCACTGGGGCACTCCTGGC
>JAFEGT010000104.1 GCA_018239765.1 Verrucomicrobiota bacterium | reverse complement strand
ATGGCCGGGGTAAGATGACCTATCCTGATGGAAGAGTCTATGAAGGCGACTGCCGAAATGACAAAGCTGATGGCAGGGGTAAGATGACCGATCCTGCTGGCAGAGTCTATGAAGGCGAATGCCGAAATGGCAAAGCTCATGGCCGGGGTAAGATGACCTATCCTGATGGCAGGGTCTATGAAGGCGATTTCCTATATGGCTTGCGTGACGGCAACGGTAAGTTGACCCTAACCGATGGCAGAGTATATGAAGGCGACTTCAAATTTGACCTCCTTTTCGGCCAGGGTAAGATGACCGATCCTGATGGCAGAGTCTATGAAGGCGAATTCCAAAATGGTCAATTTCAAGAAAAATAAGACAGGTAATCTAAAAAATGACCAGATAGACTTTACTTGAGTCTCTCTGGTCTATTTTTTTTCGGCTCATCGCAGCTGAGGTAAAACGCAAGGGGTTTGACTTTGCGATTATGTGATTTGGCCTTTCACTAAATCATCAATGATGTCTCTCAATTATGATTTTCAATGATTAGAACGATATAACGATATGAACGATAAAAATAATAAAATTTAATTATTGGAAACGGGGTCAGACCAGGGCTGTCAACTTTCTTAAAGTTTCGTATCGAAATTTATTGAAACGCGTGTCTATATCCATTCCATCACAAGTTATTGTTTTAGAGCCCGTTCAGGGCGACTTATTAAAGCCCTCAGCGACCAAAGGGAGCTGTGCGGAATGATGCGGCCAGATCCTAGAGCCCGTAAGGGCGATTCAAATCGCATGCATTAACGTCAGTTGTGTTAAAGAATAAGACTGACTCGCCCAGGACGGGCTCTAGGTTATTTGTAAAGCATTCCCACAGCTCCTAAAGTCGCTGTGGGCTTTAATAAATCGCCCAAGGGCTCTAACACAACTCTGCTATTTCTATGGAAGAAATCTGGTCACAAGTTTAAAGAAATTTAGTTGTTAAAAACTAAAAGTTTTTGACAGCCCAGGTCAGACCTGACACAATGACAGTTGACAGGCGAGCGAAGTGACCCCGTTTCGATCCCGTTTCCGTTTTTGACCCCGTTTGCATAATAACTCAAACTTCTGTTTTTTACCGCTATACCAGTAATTCCATTGTCTTTATCAACATTTTCTCTTGCGAAAAAGCTGAAAATATGCAAAATCACTGGTATAGCGGTAAAAAAGATGAAACAGCAAAATATAGCAAAAATTATACGCTTTCACCGAAAGCAGGCAGGCCTTTCTCAAGAAGAACTTGCTGCTGTAGCAGGCGTTGGCAAAACGACAGTTTTTGATATTGAAAAGGGTAAGCTCACCATCCGTTTTTCAACTCTATTAAAACTGCTGCATGCATTAAACATCCAGATAACCCTAAACAGTAAATTGATGGAGCACTTTGATGAAAAGAGCTAAGGTCTATGTAGATGGAGTTTTTGCAGGCCATCTCGAGGAGCTTGAGATGGCAAGGCGCTATCGCTTTTCATACGATCCAGAATATACCGGGCCTTCAGTTTCCTTAGAAATGCCGACTAGTGAACGCATATATGAGTACGATCGCTTTCCTCCCTTTTTTGAGGGGCTTTTACCTGAAGGCATCATGCTAGAGGGACTGCTTCGGCAAGCAAAACTTGATCGAGATGACTATATGAGCCAGCTTATCGTAGTAGGTCACGACCTTGTTGGAAATGTTACTGTGGAAGAGGCTACATGAATCGCTGCCCGATAACATATGAACCAATCAAAAGCGCGCGCTATAGTCAAAGAGGGCTGAGGTTACTTTCCGGACGGCTTCATGATCTTGCAGACTTTCCTTTTAGTGCGCAAGAACAGCGAGAGCTTGCTATGCAGCTTGCTGCAAAGCTTTCGATACAGGGTGTGCAGCCGAAATTAAGTGTGAAACTTAATGTTGCAAAAGGGCTTTTTGAGGTTGTAGAATCAGGCGGTAGGTTCATCGTGAAACCGCCCCACCAAATTTACCAAGAAGTGCCGGAAAATGAAGACGTCACCATGCGACTGGCTGTACATTCTGGCATAGAAATCCCGTTGCACGGACTTATGTACAACAAAGATGGCACAAAGAGCTATTTTATAAAGCGATTTGACAGAATTGCCAAGGGCCATAAAGTCGCAGTTGAAGACTTTTCACAGCTTCTTGGCAGCTCAAGGAGCACAAAATATAGCTCAAGCATGGAACAAGTAGCTTCTGTCATTGAAAAGCACTGCAGTTTTCCGCTTATAGAAAAACAAAAACTGTTTCGTCTGACGCTTTTTAGCTTTCTTGTTGGAAATGAAGATATGCACCTTAAAAACTTTTCATTGATTCGCAAGGATAATAAAGTAGAGCTTAGCCCAGCATACGATCTTCTCAATACAACTATTTTGCTGAACTCTAGTGAAGAGCTCGCCCTGCCTCTTCATGGAAAAAAAAGCAGATTTACAATGGATGATTTCTTTGTCTATTTTGCAAAGATGAGGCTTGGGCTATCAGAAAAGGTGATTCAAGAAGAGGTTGCGAAGTTTCAATCCCTTCAAGAGCTTTGGGAGCAAGAGCTGCAAAATTGCTTTCTTTCAGAACCATTAAAACAAAAGTACCTGTTACTTATCCATGAGCGGCTTAGGCGGCTGGGGTAATTCATATGTTTTCAAGAAAATAAGAGGGCGGCGAACTTTGCGATTATGCGATTTTTGTTGCAGTCCTTCTGATTATTTGCAATCTTATCCCCTATCAACGAAAAAACTGCTAGTCCGGATAGGTTGTGAAACAAATCGCATAATCGCAAAGCCCGGCCCCTTACACTTAGGCGTTAATATAAGGAACTATTATGGTTTTTGGGGTTAATAATGCACTACAATTTGGTGTACAGTATGATGCTATAATGAGTCGTTGTCCTTTTAGTGCCAATAATAATGTCCTAGTTGAACTTGATGAACTTGAGCGTAAACTTTTTCAACTGGACCTTTCAGACGACCGGAAACAGACGCTTGCTGTAGAAATTAATCGAATAGCGAAAACCGTCTTTGTTCCGGCCGAAGTTCTGCTCCGCATCCTTTCACATCTCGATGCCCCTGAAATGGCCAAACTTTCGGCTACCTGCCGTTACTATCATGAAGCCATAACAGCCTGCCCAGAGTTTTCGGTAAAAGCCCTTTTCCTTAAACGCATCGTAAAAGAAGCCAAAGAAACTCTGGAAAGGGAACTTGAACGGTGTAAGGCGATTGAAGATCCTAAGGAACGTGATTGGGAACTCTATCTTGTAGTAAGGAAAATTTCTCTGTTTGATCCAGAAAGAGCTTATCAACTTATTGGTCTCATCAGCGAGCCATTCTACAGAGATAATATACTTGCTTATGTACTGATCATTCGTGGGGAAAAAGATCCCGAAGAGGCTCTATTGCTCGCGGAAACAAAAGTAGACCAGTTAAGCGATAAAATCGATATCCAGGACAATGTGTTAAAATCGCTTGCAAAGAAAAAAATGGATAAAGCATTTGCACTTGCAAAGCAAATTTGCAATGAAGCAGAACGAGGCGGGACACTTTCAACATTGCTGCACTATGCTGTAGAATCTGCTCCAGCTCATGCTGGTGAAATTTTTAGATATATGATTAATTATTGTAGCGAGGTTTGTTGTTGTTCTGCCAGGCACACTGTAGCACAAATGGATTTCTCTCTGGCAATACAAGGTGTCAGACGAAGAGATGAATACAGAAGTATACTCTTTACCTATGCCTACAAGCATCCAGAGGACGTTTCTCGATTCTTTAATGACCCAAACTTGAACCAAGTAGAAGTAGCATCGCTTCGTATACTGCACGCTCAGGAGCTAGAAAAAACAGATCGCGTGAAAGCTGCAAATGTACGAGAATATGTGTTAAGAATCATCCATAGTCTCACCGATGAATATGATAAAAAATCTCTTTTAGGAAAATTAGCAGCCTCTGCAGTCCTCACTGACAGCAATTTCGCCATTAAGTTGCTAAACATAATGCATCCTGGAGATGAATGCCTGTTTAGAATGTCCGGGCTTGTAGAATCACACGATCCTACACTTGCGCTGAGCTTTCTTGATCAATGCAGACGTAGCTACTACCGTGAGCTTGGCCTGATAACGCTTCTTCCTAACCTCATGCGCATAGGTTATGCAGAAATAGCCGCGGTCATCAAATCAATAAAAGGTATAGATGGGATCGAATGGCTTGATCCACATTTGCAAGATACGATGTTAGGTGAATATGCTGCCCATCTCGCTAAATCAGACCTTGCAGTTTTTGCTCTACAGGTCCGAGAGCAGATTAAACATCCTCCAAGAAAAGTAACGGCTTCAGTGAAAATAGCCCTCGGCATTGAGTCTAAAAACCCATCCAAGGCAAAAAGGCTGATAGCAGACGCCTTAGATGCAATTTGTCATTTGTCTATCAATGAAAAGATTGAAAGCGATATGGCCATTGCTAGACTTTTGCAAGAGGGACTTTCTGTTATAAGAATTCACCCACCTTATCGTAGCTTTGCATTGAAAGGCCATTGCAAAAACAAATAGCTATAAAAATCAGAAATTTTAGACTGTTTAGGAACAAAAAAACCGGTTCTTTTGCTTGCATTCAAGCGAAAGGGGCCGAAGGGGGCCGAGCTTTGCGATTATGCAATTTGGCTTTTTACCAACTCATCAATCGTGTCTCTCAATTATGATTTTCAACGATTAGAACGATATAACGATATGAACGATAAAAAATAATAAAACTTGATTATTGGGATTTGTGTGTTGCTCCCGAGTGTGCAGCATTTCATTTTTTATCGTTCTTATCATTATATCATTCTAATCGTTGAGACTTGCCTTAAGTTATTCACCATTAGGCTTTCTGCCCAATCCTAAAATTGAACCCAAAAATTGCTAGAGGGTGTTAACTCTGAAAAAAGAGTTTGCGGGCTCTTTGACGGGGTTTTCCCAGTAGCCGCCAAGACTTGAGATCAGCTTAATCGTGTTGGTGTACTGCTCGCGAGTAACCTGAATTGCAATACGCTCAGTATCAAGCAGTGTTCGCTCGGTATTTACAACCGTAAGATATGTTTCAAGGCCCATGCGGTAGCGCATCTCGGCGATGTCATAGGCCTTTTGTGAGGCATCTACATCAACTTTTAGGTGGTCAAGCTGGCGCTTTGTTGCCTCGATACTAAATAGAGAATCTTCAACCTGCTGGAAGGCAATGAGTACCGTGTCAAGGTAGCTTGCAACAGCTTGCTTATACTGCGCAATCGCATCGTCAATTGTGCTTGAAATACGGCCAGCCGTAAAGAGTGGCATAACCATATCCACAGCAGTAAGCCATGTGCGGCTTTTCCATTTAAACAGCTTGTTTGCTTTGTTTGAAGCAAAGCCATAGTCAAGGGTAATTGTAAAGTCAGGAAAGTATTCCGTCTTTGCTACACCAACATTCAGGCGAGCAGCTTCTATAAGAGCAAGACCCTGACGTATGTCTGGGCGCTGCTGCAGCATCGTTGAAGGCACGCCTGATGCTACTGTGGGTAGTGCTGGAAGGTCTTTATCAGCCTCTAAAGTGAAAAATGAAGCGGGTTGGCCTACAAGCTCTGCAAGGCGGTTTTCGGTGCTCGAGCGTAGTTTGCTTGTGTTTTGAATTTCCGCTGCCACATTTTCCATATCAGACTGAGCCTGGTAGACTGCAAGCTCATTTATAAGCCCAGCATCAAACTGGTCTTTATTGAGGTTGTAGCTATTGGTGCGAGTGCTGAGGGTGCGGTTGAGAATTTCGAGCTCTTTGTCGTAGGTTCGCACCTGTAAGTAGGCATCAGCAACTGCTGTTGTAAGCTGCAAGAGGGTGTTTTGTAGATCCTCTTGTTCTGCCTTTACCTGCTGCATTGCAGACTCTGTAGCCTGTATGTTTCTTCCCCAAAAGTCAAGGTCGTAGGTGAGTCTGGGAAGTATGCCAAGAGAAGTAAAGACAGGTGTTGGCTTTTTTGTTGTAGCTGTTGTTGGCGGCGCTATCATGGGCGGTGGCGGACAGACGACGCAAGGGTTAACTGCGGCATCTGGCGCCTTCGTAATAAAGCCAGGCGTTGCCGGAGGGGCAATGCTGGGTGCAAACGCACCGGCAAATGGCTGACTTTGTGACACGCGCTGACGGCTTGCAAAACCCTCTAGGTCAATTTCAGGAAAAAGACTTGCTCGTGTGATGCCATAAAAGGCCATCGCCTCTTCAAGCCTGCCTACAGCTCCTTGAACTTTTGGGCTTTCTGCTATTGCCTGATACTCAAGTTCATTAAGTCGGTCATCACCAAACACTTTCCACCAAGGCCTAAAAGATGCCTCTACAAGCACCTGCTCGGGATCTGGACAGTCCGCAAATTTGCTTGTAACCGGCTGCTCATTTTTCCATGCGTCAACTTTTGGGGTTGGAATTGGAGGTGCGTCATAGCGCTGTATGCAAGAGGGGAGGCAAAAAGCAATGTAGCTGATGTAGATAAGCTTCTTCATTGTCGTAAATCTATACCCTGTTTAAGCGCTGCTTCGTGTGATTCTTTGTTATGTAGCACAATGGGTGCATTAATAAAAATATCTACTTGTTGACCGACGTAAACCGGAAAGTCTTTTACCACGTCAAACGAGTAGATAACCTGCAGGACGCGAGTGTCTACACGTTCATCGGCTGCTGCTGTGAGCGATTTTTTTGGAACACAGTAGGGCTCAAATCGCATAAATGTAAGTGGAAGCGGTACCTGCGCAACACCTTTAGTGTAGGCAACTGCGGCCTGGTTGTTACGTATGCGAAAGGCATTATATTCATCTACATCAGCCCGCACCTGAAGTTTGTCGGTACGACCAAGTACAATGGGAGCATCATTAGGACTGTTTACAGTAGCCGCATAGGAACTTGCAAATTCACCCCTGCGAAGATCCATTTTGAGGATTACGCCATCTTTTGGGGCGTAGGTGCGTCTCTGGAGCAGATTTTGTTGGGCTGTAAAGAGATTGGCTTGAGCATTTTTAAGGTTGTTTTCGGATATCTGTACGTCGTGCTCTTTGTTGCGAAGATCTTCTACGCTTACTGCACGGGTGTCGCGTATTGCAGTGAGACGAGAAAGCTGCGATTTGTTTTTTTCAAGCTCTGCTTGCGCAACAGCAACAGCCGCTTCTGCTGCCTTTACTTGCGCTTTTGGCACAGATTCATCAACAACAAAAAGAAGCTGATTTTCTTTAACGTGATCGCCTACCTTGCAGTGTACTTCCTGTATTACATCCTGAACGCTTAGGCCGATAAAAATGTTGTCTTCATAGGCTTCTACAAGGCCAGATGCAGCAACAGCCTGCTCATATGGGTTTGCAGGTGGTGGTGAGTACATCACAGTAAGGTTTGGGGCCGCTGGAGGATAGTTTGTAAGCGTTATGGCAGCTATAATTCCAAGTGCCGAAACGATAAAGGTCATTATCTGCCAAAACATAGTCACTTCAATCTGTTAGTGTTGATAGCAGGATATACAAAGTTCTGCTTGCGACTGTCAAGTGAAATGCGATATCTTTGTATCTTTGTATCTTTCTATCTTTTTTCAATGAGGTTCTCGTGAATGCAAAATATTTTATCCTTCTACTCTGTTTCTCAAATTCTGCTTGGGCCGTCTACAACGAAGATCAACAGCCGCAGCCTATAATACAGTACAAGCCAAAACCGCCCGCACAGCCTATTACGGGAGCGGAAGATTTAAAACGACAGGCGGCAGATATAGATCGGCAGATCCAGGAGCTTACAGGCGAAAGAGAAAATTCACGCCAAAAAGCTGTTAACACAAAAGCGCAGGCTGATGAAGTTTTGTCTGAATATCATCGACTGCTTGATCAGGTGCAGAAGTATCAGCTGGAAATGCAGCAGAATGATGATAGCATAGCTGAGCTTGTGCGCAAAAAAGCGGAGATCTCTAAACAAATCAAGGGTTAGGATCTGCTGGGCTAACAGTGTTAACTTAAGAACGAATTTCCTCTTAATCTTAATCCTGATCTTAATCTTAATCTGTTTTTTCTCCCTAGCTTAGAAATGCAAGAGTAAGATCAAGATCAAGATCAAGATTAAGATGTCTGATGTGGTTCATCTGTATGATTATGACGAACTTCCAAGATGGTGCCATCATCCATCTCCACCACTCTGTCGGCATATTTGAAAATGCGGTGATCGTGCGTTACCACTATAACAGATCGGTTGTGAGTCTGAGCAATATGCTTAAGTATATCCATAACTTTGATCCCAGTCTCAAAATCAAGAGCACTTGTTGGCTCATCGCAGATGACAATCGGTGGGTTGTGCACAATTGCCCGCGCCATAGCAACTCTCTGCTGCTGGCCTCCAGATAGCTGCTTGGGCAGCTTGTCATACTTATCGCCAAGGCCTACCTTTTCGAGCATAACCTCGGCCTCTTTAAAGGCATCTTCACGGGTTTTTCCCTGTATGATGAGGGGAATGGCGCTGTTTTCTACAGTTGTAAGTGTGGGGATAAGGTGAAAGAGCTGAAAGATAAAGCCTATATTGTGAGCCCTAAACTCTGTAAGCTGAGCTTTATCAAGCTGCTCAAGTTCAGAATCGAGCACGCGTATAGTGCCGCTATCAAAATGAAGTGTCCCAGCAATTACACTTAACAGTGTTGTTTTACCGCATCCTGAGGGGCCAACAATCATCACAAGTTCGCCACGGTAGACCTCTAGGCTCACATTTTTTAGCGCGTGCACCTTGTCGTCGCCCTGGCCAAAGGTTTTGGATACGTTATGTACTTTAATGGTGACGGTTTTATCCACGGAACACCTGCGCAGGATCTACAGAGTTGATTTTGCGTATCCCCAAAAAGACCGAGAATGTCGTGATAAAGAGTATGGAAAAGAGCGAAATATAGAGAAGATCTGATGGAAGATAGAATGGGGGATTTCCGCGGTGCATTACCGCATAGCCAAAGAGCGTTGCAAGCCCAAGGCCTATGCCGTAGCCAGTAAAACCTACAGCAAGCCCCTGCACCATCAGCATACGCGTGAGCATCCAGTCGCTTGTTCCCATTGCCTTCATAGCACCAAAGTGGGGCAGGTTTTCCAGTATGAAGGAATAAAAGGTTTGACCAGCAACAGCAACTCCTACCAAAAATCCCAGAAGCACCGTTGTGCCAAACGAAATAGGAATACCAGTGTTTTCAAAGAACCATACTAAGGTCGAGAGCGAAAATTCATCTTCAGTAAAGGCTCTTAAGCCTGTTTGCTTTTCAATAAGGCGAGCTACAGCTTTTGGATCTTTTCCCGCAGAAGGTTCTGTAAGTATGTAGCTAAGGACGCGTCGCTCCTTGGGGCGCATCTCGCGGGCGCGACTGTATGTTGTGTAGACGTAAGGATCGCCAAAAAAGGATCGCTCTACTTTGCAAATTCCAACAACACGAGCTTCGTGGTCATTAATTTCAAAGGTGTCGCCAACATGCACGGGTCTTTCATAGCCTTCGGCAAGCTTTTCTACTCCTACGAGGTCTATAACAACGGTGTTGGTTTCGGTAAGGTTTGTAAAGCTTCCTGAAAGCATATCTCGAGGTGCTCCAGCGAGAGTGGTGTCGTCAAAACCTATAAGCTGAACCGTTTTAAAGCGGCCATTAGGAAGGCGCGCTTGGATAAGGGTAAATGACATGGGCATGGCCCATTCTACACCCTCAACAGAGCGTACCCGCTGCAGCTCAATATCGCGCATGGCTTGGGTTTCATTTGCCTGTTCTACACGGCTATC
>JAFEGT010000103.1 GCA_018239765.1 Verrucomicrobiota bacterium | reverse complement strand
CTTCCTTAAAAGAGCTTAGGGCACCCGTGTCCTAAGCTCTTTTATTTTTTTATACGCTTCTCGTGATATAGGCACAATCCTTGCAAAAAACAGAACCAAAATCAACAGAGTTAGATCAATTAAAATCTCTACTAGATTCGTTAAATCAACTTCTTCCTACACAAATCAAATTTACCTCAGCCTCGAAACCTATAAGCAAAGCCCAAGTATTAAAAGGCGCTTGTGCCCATCGAATTTATGAACTCTCTTCAAGCGTTTATACTTGTCTCGGACGTGGTGAAATGATCTCAGCAATAGTTCTCTTTCGCGCGATTATGGAGACGGAAAGTCTATTCTTAGCTGCGCACAAACTAATGGCCAAAGCGGTTTCAACAAAAGATACAAAAGATTTAACTAAATTTCTAACAAATGCTTTAACTGGCACTCGTCTTCCAGACCTCCAAAAAACTTATGGCCTTCCAGATGCTATTAATTGCCTTACTTTAATTCAAAAAACAGCTAAAAATGTCTCTCATTATGATGACCATTATACTAGACTGTGTGAATTTGTACATCCCAACGGGCTTGGCATACGAACTCCCTATGTCAAAATCGATCACCGGAAAATGACTGCTATATACTCTAAAAGCAGCCAAAACGTACCAGAGTCAATTGTGTTGCCTCTACTTATTGGGACAATAAAATTATTTATCAACACGCATGATCAGTTCGAACACGCTCTTGAGAGTTTGATACCCATTTACGAAGAACAGATATGCGATACGTAAACGATATAACCTAAATAATACATGTCGAAAAATGAGAATCTTTGTTTTCTTGAACTGAACAATGATAAACTAAGGTAAAAAGTCTTTTTGATCGCATGTTTGCGCGAACAAATACAAACAAATACTACGAATATCTTCACAAAGCTGAGAAACAAAAGCAAAGTCGAAAGATGATTGAATCTAAAGGGCTACAAGAAAGCATACCTGAGCTTGAATATGAACATGTGCCCCTAGGCAAGTACCAGCGCCAGATAAGCAAGTTATTTAGAGATATGCGCTCTATCGAAGATGATACGCAAATGGGCGGAGCAGCCAAGAAAACTGCTCTTGACTCGCTTCAAAGAGATATTAATTTACTTTATCAGGATGCTGTACATGAGGTAAGAGCGGCTAAAGAAGGCAAGTGATTCGCCTAAATTAACACGGATCTTAGACCCATTTTTCTTGTGTGTTCTCGCTGTGCGTCAAACCAATCTAAAACGAGTTCCATTAATGCGTTTTTGAATGGATCTGGTGATGTACCAATATAATATCTATTTTTAAGATTGAAGTGTTTTAGATCTAAAGAACCAGCAACAATAATGTCTCTACATTCTAATGTGGGACGGCTGCTCTTGTCTGCACTTGAAGCGTGAATTGTCAATTTTCCTAAAACAACTATATCGCGAAATTTTGTAAGAGACCCGTTATTAAGAGTAATTGTTATATGTATATTTTTTCCTATAAACAAATCCCTGTCCTCGCCATCTCCTTTCGGAACTTCGTCATCACGAATACTAAAGAAATTCAGCAATTGCTGAGGCGAACAACGTGATAAACATGTTAAAGTTGACGACATAAAATTTCTCCATTTTCTTCCAACAATGCTACCTAAATTCAGAAAAGACTTCTACACCAATCTGCCACTAGTTTATTTTCAAGAGCTATCTAATTCGCGGCAATTCATCCTGTGTGAGGCGATCCCCCATTTTCAGCCAAAAAATGACGGAAATTACCCCCTGGTTTTTGTCAAATAGGATGAAACAGTCGGTTATAGGATGTAACCTGCTAGGCAACTGCACAGGAATTCCTACAGTTCAACTGGTAAGAATTGCTTAAAAGTTCGGGCCATGAAAAAAATACCACTCACATGTTCCGCTTTACTTCAACGTGAGAAAAATGGTGATACTTTCATATTGTTTCGCGCACTTTTTTGCGAATCGAGCGGTCTCTATGGCTCATTTTATGCTCAATCCTTGCTAACTTAAACTTGTTTTATCCTCTTCATTTATCACCATTAAAAACCGTAATTGAGTTTTATGCAGAAGTTTGTTATAATTTACTGAAAATTAATAGGTTATGACATGAAAGAAGGCGCGTTATGGATGGCTTTAGTTCTTTTAGCTTGTTTCGTTGCCCCGCTAAATAGAGATCGATATCAAGCGACAAGCATAGGTAACAAAGCTTTTATATTGGACAAACACACAGGAGAAGCCTGGGTTTCCATTAAAAACAGAGGCGAATATATGAACCTTGCAGAAATGGAGATGGTTCCTGTTCAATACAGCTCGTACCAATACACATGGGGTTCTAAGGAGTATTTGCCTGAAGACACTCGAAATAACAAACATGCCGAATGGAGCACAGTCGTAGAAAGGGAAATATCCCAGCTATTCAAACCAAAGAGCAATATTTGGGATGCGCTCGAAGATGCCCCATAATTAATAGCTCTTCGGGAAACCCCTGCGGACTGTACGAAAATTCCGAACAGTTCATTTGTTAACCCCTCATAAGGATAAATATGAAATTAAGGCCAATAACACTTTCAACGTTATTGTTATTACTCTGTAGCTTCGATTACGATAATTCTGGTAAAAACAATTATAGATACAACTCTCGAAGCGTGGACCAACCTGAACTTAACCGATTAACAATGATTTTAACTCAATTTGGTATTAACCCAGAGAATCTTAATGCCCTAGATTACGCCATATTAAAAGAGGATGAGTACGCAGTTGATGTTCTTTTAAAATATGGGGCAACTCCTGGGAACAGGAGTCTTAGTTGCGCAAGACAAGTCGGCAATCTGGATTTGCTTAAAAAGATTTTCGAAGCAGGTGCACGAGCAGATGATTTTGACAATGATCTTTTATTGAATGCAATCTCTTCCCATCAAAATGATATTGCAGCTTATTTGATAGACCTCGGTAATGATTTGGGAGATTACGTAATACAGGAGGACAGAGACTATTTGAAAACCTGTCAAGCAGCTGAGAATATGGAAATTTATAATCTACTCATAAGCAAGGGATACAGATTTAAGTAATCACTTAAAGAGAAAATCCCACTCACCTGCTCCATTTTCTACACTGCAACCTGAAAGGCCCCCAACATCGTTTTGAGCACAACGTTCTCCTCTGGCCTGATAGGTCGAGGCCCTTAATTCCTTCGTGGACGCACCATCCGCTATCTTGTAAAAAAGATCCTCATTTTTTTACAAGATTAGCGGTATTAGTAATATAGTGTTCAGTCAACCTACGGAAACCATTCATTGCTCGGCAAACGAATCGCATCTATTCTAGTTTTGCTATCCTTAGGCAACGTATTGAAATACCCTAGCAGTGCATTTATATGCTTCTTAGCTTTGTCTCGCGCCTCTTTTGCTTTGGCGTTCTCTTGTCCTTTACTTTTGGCTTTTGCTATTCTTGACTCTGCTCGTTTAACATCATATTGCAAAATATCAAACAGGTTCGCTACCTCTGCTTCAAGCATAACCATGTTGGCTTTTTTCTCAGCAGAGTCTTTTGTTTTCTTCAAAAGCTGCTTTAGAACGTGAAGGCGGCCGCTATGCTTTCCGTATGGCAAACTATCCCAGGGTGTAGTTTCAGCAAGCTTTATGGAAGGCGTTTTGATTGCTTCTGGCTCTGGTTCCCATGGCCAATGATCCTCTGTGGGTCTTAGTACCGCAAATGTTTCAACCTGCGTCATATTCTCCCCTATAACAAAAATATGGTCTTTGGAAAACTTGATCTCTTTGACCGTATCTATATTTGGAATATTTAGCATCTTAAAGCCATATTTTTTGTTCCATACGCCTATCTTACGTATGCCAGTATATCGGCATGATGGCATTGTTTCCCTTAAATCAATGCTAATATCGAGAAAGACATTTCCATAATTATCCAACCTCTGAAAAGAGACCTGATATCCAGGCGCTTTTGTACGCCCCTGTTCCATTCTCCTAAACCCAAGTTTATGCATCTCGTTATCAATATCGATTTCTATGACGCCTGTACTTTCACTCCAATAAAACATCTGATGAAAACAGCTATCAAATTCAGGACGAATAGGATTAAGTTCCGTCCACACAACCTCTCCATTATCATTTACAAGCAGAGAAAGGCGTGAAGAAAGTTCATCTCCAATCTTATGAGAAAACTGATTTAGAGCTTCCGCATTCATATCGAAACTGTACTCAGATCCGAAAAGGCTACTCAAAAAAATTAATGACGAATAAAAACTAGCTTTAAATGACACTGGCACAACTACCTATTTTTTTAATTGTTGAATGTTAGCGTGTTATAATACTTTACAGCCCAATAATCTGCAAGAGAAGTCATTTTTGGCTTTCACTCATTCGCGTAATGATTCACGAATGAATTACTTGATTTCTAAGTATAATACTACCATAATTTTACACTTTATTAATAAAAATTAAGGAATGCTGTGAATTCAAAATTAACAACTCTACTTACAATAATATTATGCCTCTATTTACCAGCACACGCCGGTAAGAAGAAAAAAATCTGCACACCGAAGCCGCAGACAGATGTTTGCCAACTGTGCAAAGTTGTGATCAAATATGAAAACAATCCGCTAAACCTGCCTGCGCTACACTACGCTATTTTGCAGCAAGATGTAAAAGCTGTCGATCTACTTTTAAAGCACGGCGCTAGTCCACACACCATTGATAACGCGAAAAACAATTGCCTTTACCACGCAATCAAAGCCGGAAACATTCCCCTGGTGCATAAATTTCTCTCACTAGGTTTAAGCGCAGACCTAATACCTAGCATCAATGATAGCGCCTTATGGTTTGCATTAGATATGAGACAGGTTGAAGTAGCAAAATCCATGATAGGCAAGAATGTATTTTCTACAGATACCTTGAATACCAACGTTAGAACAGTTGCTTGTGGTCAGCATTCTATAACTTTTGAGCAACGTAAAGAAATCATCCGACTTATGGTAAAGCACGGGGCAAATCTCAATTCACCCGTCAGTCCAAATACTTCGTTGTTAACCCATGTACAAAACGTTTACTTAGATACAGATACCAGAATGTGCGACTTTTTAAGAAGCTTAGGAGCTCGATAATAACATTGAGGCATGTACAGAGGATCCGTAATCACCTGCACAGTATCATATCGATTGGTAAGGTCGCGGACATGACGCTCAAACTTTAGCCAGTAATTTCGATTCAGCGAGGCAGCTTGTGGGCAAACACCTGAAGCTCACTTCCTTAAAAGAGCTTAGGGCACAGGTGTCCTAAGCTCTTTTATTTTGTTGACATACACCTATCAGATAGGTTATATTACAGATATGATAGGTGGATTATGCTAGAATATCTTTTCGCTAACAAAAACGTTGAAAAAGTGCTCATGTACCTTTGCATTCATTCAAAGGCAAATGCCTCTGAGTTGAGTAGAACATTTAAATCAGCCCTAGATCCCATTCAAAAAACACTCAAGAAATTAGAAGCTGGTGGCTTATTGGCAAGCTTTTTAGAAGGCAAAACCCGAGTTTTTTACTGGAATCCACGTTATCCCTTTCTTAAAGAATTACAAGACCTTGCCCAAAAAGCATACAGTTTTCTTCCAACAGAAATTCAGGAATCCTACTACCAGTCCACAAAAAGAAAAAGACCGCGTAGAACAGGAAAGCCTTTATGACAGACCTTGCCACTATCGATCTTAAGTCCCTTGCATTTCTTGTGTATAACACCCTCAAAGAGCATAAAATTGAAGCTGTACTTGTGGGCGGAGCTTGCGTATCGATCTATAGCCAAAACCGTTACATGTCCTATGATTTAGACTTTGTTACCTATGAAGACTTAAAAAAAGTGGAAAAACCGCTGGAAACTTTAGGCTTTAAACGTGTCGGTCGCTGTTTTACACATGATAAATGCCCCTTTATTATAGATTTTGTTAACCCACCGATTGCTGTAGGCCAAGAATCCATCCGCACATTTCAAACACTTTCGTCAGAATCGGGAATGTTGAAACTTCTTACTCCAACAGATTGCGTGAAAGATCGCCTGGCAGCTTTTTTTTACTGGGGCGACCCTCAATCACAGGAGCAAGCACGGCTTGTCGCCAACCGTCATGCAATTGATTTTAATAACCTGAAAGCATGGGCAGAAAAAGAGGGCTATCTTCAACAGTTACAGCTGTTCTTTGATAGCATCAAAACGTAACCAATTACAATCGCTATTAGCCCAGCTATATTTTTATTTATCCAACTAATCCATAGTAACTTGCAAAAAAACCACCTGAAATAATTTTAAATTAAAATATTATATTTATTATAATAAGGGCAGACAGGAGGTAGGTTATGCGCTCCGACTTTAAAGACCCCGATCTTGAAGAAAGTATTGCTGCCTATACCCAAGCGATTATTGAGGATGAAAAACAGTCATTTCACTCCGAAATGGAGTCCTTTGAAGCACACGCTGAAAAAATCCGAAAAAATATTCGCGACGAAATCCTCAATTTTCATGGGCAGTTTCAACGAGGTTATGAAACTGTTGCAGATTGGCTTCAATCGCAAAATAAAAGAGTACTGCGGCCATCAAGAGAAGCTTTGGCTACCCTTGGCGACCAACATAAGCTTGAAGAGCTTGCAGCAGAGGGAAAAGCGCTCTATCAAATTCTCGGCTTTTCTGATGAAGACTTAAAACAATTTTACTCAGCAGCGTATGAAGCAGCACTTAATAAGGAATTTGAAAAGGCTCATGATGCCTTTTTCTTTCTCACTACCCTTGCTCCATCTGTTGCAGACTTCTGGTATGGACTTGCCGTTTCGGCAACCCAACTAAAAGAATATGGTAAGGCCCTCGCTGCCACCTTGCGTGTACTTTCTCTAAATCCAGAGAAAGTTGACGGCTACGTAAACGCATTCTACATCTACCACCAACTCAACGACAGTGATGCCGCTCACATGCTCCACAAAAAGGCAACAGATTTTGCAAAAGCGCATAGAGATGAAACCTGGGCAAAAGAGCTTCTCTCTACGCTTGAAAAAGTTTCACTATAAGGATGGAAACATGAGCGCAATTAAACCTGATTCCCCAAGAGAACAAGAGTTAGCCCCATCGGACAACGTACCTGTTGTTGCCGACTCTAAGGCCTTAACACCTCCTGATAGTGTACAGATCGAAGGTAAGGAAAATAGAGACCCAACAACTACAATCTCATCTCCAAAAGCCAAAATTGTGGCAAGCACATTCAAAAAAGCTGAGTGGGCAACAAAGCAAGCTACAAAGACCTATGAAAATGCCACTAAGGGATTTGACGATACCCTGCAGCTGACCTACAGAGCGCTGCTCATAAATCCCGAATCAAAAGAGCTCAAGGATGTAGTCAATAAAGCAGAAGAGCTTCAGTCAAAAAGACTAGAAAACCCTCTTGTCCCTGAAGAAAGCAGCCCCCAAGCCATTAAGGAGCACACAACAGAACTCACAACAGCCACGGTTATGCTTAAAAAAGCCCTAAAAGATCCTCAACTTCTTGAAAAAGCAAAAGCCGTCTATAAAGAGTCGCTAGATAATTTTGCTTTAGCCGTTGCTGAGACAGTAGATGTTGGCCGTAGCAATACAGAGAACGATGCTGAGGGAGAAGCACTGGTAAAGGCTAGTGATTTAATGATGTCCGGAATTTCACCGTCTCCAGATGGTAAAGACCTTAGCGCCCTACTCGATACTATTGTGACCATCGGAAGCCTTACGACTGACATCGCTCACACGCCCACAATTGTGCAGTATGATCAAGCGACCAAAAAGCTCGACGACACCCTCCAACGCACCTATAAAGCACTGAATGCAAATGCAAGTTCCGAAAAGCTTTCTGAGTCTCTGAAGCATGTAGAATCATGGCAAAAAGCACGACTTAAAAACCCGATAGTCCCCGAAGAGACCCCCAAAACCACGCTCGAGAAAAAGATCGGCAAACTCGAGGCTTTAACAAAAGGCCTCGAAGAGGCGCTAGCGCCCATCGAGAGTAAGTTCGTGGAACGAATCGCCTCACCTCAGTCATACAAAGAGGCCTTTACAGCATTTAAAGAAGCAACAAAACGAGCTGTGGATGCCGGAATTAGAAGTGAGGGGTCAGTAAAACTCTTAGAAGGCATAGAAAAGAAATTGCTCAACGACCTTGAGCATACCAAGCCAGAAGTTCTTGAACAAAAGGCTGAAGCCCTTAAAGCTGCCACCCATGAGCTAGAGCAGGCTATTTTACTTAAAAAACAGGGCGAATCAACCACGTAGCCTTTATATAGCACCCACTTATTCATCAACCTCAATAGACATTAAAGAATAGAGAGGTGCTTTTAGATTTTCGCGCCCATGTAGTCCTTCAAGTTCTATCAAGCATGCCACCTCAACGACATGAGCCCCGAGACGCTCAACGAGTGCTGTAGCCGCATTTGCTGTACCGCCAGTTGCGAGCAAGTCATCAACAATAAGTACCCTATCGCCTGGCTTCAGTGCATCTACTTCTATTTCAAAGGTAGCAGAGCCATATTCCAACGTATATTCAACTTTTTCGGTTTTGCGAGGAAGTTTTCCACCCTTTCTTACCATGACAAATGGCAGCTTCATTTCGTAGGCAAGTGCCGTGCCAAAGATAAACCCTCTTGAGTCTAGACCTACAATGGCATCAATCTGCATCTCTTTGTAGCGCTCTTGAAAAGTTTGAGTAGCTCGATGAAAAGCCTCTGGGTTTTTCAGTAGATCCGGATAGCACTTAAATTGAATGCCCGGCTTTGGAAAATCAGGCACCGTAATGATATACTCATCAAGCCAGTTTGTTTCACTATTTGCATGAAGTGTTGTGAGAAGAGCTCCACTGGCTACTATAGAGAGAAGTTGTTTCATGGAAATGTCCTTTTACAAATGCGCCCATTGTATTCACAGTTCTGATTGAAGACAATGTGTAACCTGAGAGCCCGTTGCAAAAAACTAGAGCTAACGGAAGAACGATGCCTTGATGACCATGAGGCCTCTAGCCTAATAGCGTCCACTTAAAAAAGATTCTTATTCTTGAGAGTCTTTTACAAAATGCTCTCGGTCGGAAACTAAGGCCTGAAAGGCCGGCATATCCTAGCCCAGATCGGAGCATAAGCGGAGGTCTGGGTATTGAAATGGATAAAAATTTTGAGTCCTGAAAGGACGGAATTGATTTCTAACCATAAATGCCGTCCTTTCAGGACTCATATACTATTTATCCTGTATTCCTAGGCCTCCGCCTACGCTCCGACCTAGGCTATGATATGCCGGCCTTTCAGGCCTTAAGATATTAAGATCCTCGAGTTTTGCAAAAGGATCTTGAGTACGAAATTTTAAGAAAGTTCACAGCCCAGGCCAGTGAGGTTGTGAAAACGGATAACTCGAGTTTTGCAAGAGGCTCCGAAGTTTTGATTTTTTGGAGGACCCGCCCGTATCTCAGAAGAGGCTGCCTATAGACTAAAGAAGATTTATTCATTCTGTACAAATAAAAATATTTATGGCAAACTGCTGTGTATGATTTGGCTATTTTGCAAAGGAATATTATTAGGAGCATCTATTGCCATACCCGTTGGCCCAATAGGCATACTGTGCATCGGCAATTCGGTTAACTTTGGCATACGCTACGGTCTTATGACAGGCCTTGGCGCTGCATTGGCGGATATGCTCTATGGAATGCTCGCCGGCCTTGGGCTTACAGCGCTCCTTAGTGTGTTACTCGAGATCAAGCCATGGCTACAGCTTGCTGGAGGGATTTTTTTGTGTTATCTCGGGCTTATGCTTTTTCGCACAAAACCTCGCCAAGAGCATGATGTACATCAAATAGGCCTTGCAAAGACGTTCTACACTACGTTTCTTCTCACACTCACAAACCCGATGACTATTTTGAGTTTTATGGCTATCTTTGCCGGGCTTGGAGCAGATTTTGAAACAAGCGGCTACCTGTCCACGCTTATTCTTTCGCTTGGTGTATGGAGCGGCTCTATGCTTTGGTGGCTTGTGCTTGCATCAATTGCCTCTCACTATAAAGAGACCCTACGTTCCCCATGGCTTAACCGTATCTCTGGATCTTGCCTTCTTGGATTTGGCACTCTTGCACTTTTTGGTTAGTCCTAGGGTTTATCACTGTTTGTCAGATGTAAGGATAATTGATAACCCTATTCAAATAAGCGTCTTTTTAAGCAAATCGCGGATTTGGATCAGTATCTCTTCTTCAAGCACAAAATCGCGATCATAAGGCGCATAATTTTTACCCCACCGAGTGTCGATAAAGGTTATTCCTTGAAATTCACGCGCTTGTTTGTAGCGTGGGACAATATGGACATGAATTGCTGCCGAGGTGTTACTTAAAGCAGCATAATTCATTTTGTCAGGTTTGAAAAGAGTTTTAAGGGCTTTTTTTACCTCTTGGCCAAGTATAAAAAATTCATCCCGAACGTCGCCCTTAATTGCCAAAAAGTCGTCAACTTCAGTTTCATCTTTCAACTGTGCAAATACGCGACCAATGTAGCACTGGTTTTCATGCAGATAGAGATCCCAATGGTTATATGATTTTATTTTAAGCTTTTCGTAATCCATGCACACCGCTGATCACAAGGGTTATTTTATAAAAAACTCCCAACTAACATTGAACGCCACGACAATAGCCCATGGTCACAATTGCGTTTAATAGTAACAGGCTCTACTCTTATTGTCATGAAATACAACATTTCTACAGCCACAAGCAAGGATCTTCATGCATTGGAAGGCGCTATTACTGAGTATAATGTTCGCGCTGAGCCAAACCTTCCACTTGCCCAAATTTTCCGACTTGATTTTGTGGCAAAAGATGATCGAGGAGCGCTTATGGGAGGAATCCAGGCCTATTGGGTAAACTGGGGAATTTTGCACGTTGAACTGCTTTATGTGTATGAAGAGTTTCGAAAGCGTGGCATCGCAAGCATGCTGCTACAGCATGTAGAAAAAATAGCCAAAGAAAACAACTGCCACCTTGCACAACTTGACACCTTTGATTTTCAGGCAAAAGACTTCTATCTGCAGCATGGTTACTCGATATTTGGAGTACTCGATAATGCCCCTAAAGGCCACAAACGCTTTTACATGAATAAGAATTTATAACCAAAAAGCCCTTTGTAATGATATTTGGCACGCACGACGCAAACACCCTCAAGCAGTTTGCAACCATACAAAAACAGTCTGTAGCCTCTGCACTAATGGCAGATGGTCATATGGGGTATGTTATGCCTGTAGGGGCGGTTGCTGCCTACGATAACCAAGTATCTGTCGTTGGCGTGGGATTTGATATTGCCTGTGGCAACTGCGCCATTAAAACTGACATCAAGCTTGCAGACATCTCCACAAACCGCCTTACAAGCGATATTCTTTTAGCAAACCCTCATAAAGCCACTTCAGATCCTCTACTGAATACCTTTGCCGACAAAATACAAAAGAGCATCTCTTTTGGCGTAGGCCGCACAAACCTTGCTAACGATGCCCCTACCGACGACCCCCTCTTTTTAGATGAAGCGTGGTATCACATTCCCAATACAGGTCATTTTCGCGATGAGCTGCGCGAAAAAGCGCGCAAACAGCTAGGCACTGTTGGCTCTGGAAACCACTATGTGGATGTCTTTGTTGATAAGGCCGATAATCACATCTGGGTGGGTGTGCACTTTGGCTCGCGGGGCCTTGGCCATACAATCGCCTCCAATTTTTTAGCGATTGGCCAGGGAGGCATGTGGGGCGATAAAGGCAAAGAAGTAGAAACATTGCTCGATCTTCACTCCCCTATAGGCCAAGAATACTGGGCTCTTATGGAACTTGCAGGCAGATACGCCTACGTCGGGCGTGAATGGGTGGCGCGCAAGGTAGTCTCTATTCTTGGCGGAAAAGAACTTGATCTCGTACACAACCATCATAACTTTGCATGGAAAGAGACGCATGTTGTTAACGGCAAAAAGCAGCAGCTCGTCGTTATTCGTAAAGGAGCAACACCCGCCTTTCCTGGTCAGAGAGGCTTTATAGGCGGTTCTATGGGTGATGATGCGGTGATCATTACAGGTTCAAGCAATAGCTCCAATATGCTCCAACAAACTGCTCTCTACTCAACAGTTCATGGTGCAGGTAGAGTAATGTCTCGCACCGAAGCTGCTGGCAAACGCAATTTTCGCACTGGCCAGCTTCTTAAAGACAAAGTTACCGGAAAAATTATTAACTCAGGCAAAGTAAGCCCTGCGATGATGTCCTCATGGATAAAAAACTTTGGCACTGTTCTACGTGGTGGCGGCCTTGATGAGTCCCCTCACGTCTATCGTCGCCTTTCAGATGTGCTCTCAGCACAGCAAGAGACCATAACAGTAACCAATGTATTACGACCTGTAATCGTTGTTATGGCAGGTGCAAATGAATTTGATCCCTACAAGGATTAAGTTTTGCTTACAACGTCTCTTGGGGCGCAAAGATGTCCATATCCCTACAAACAGCATACTCGATAATCCTAGATTCGGCAGTTCAAGATGCTAAAGCGATGCAAGATCTTGAGTCAGAATCATTTTTGCTGGGGGCCGAACATTCCCTAAAGGTGAAGGCGGCCCCCAGCAAAAGTGATTATGGCTGGCTGCCCCTTAAAGGGAAGCCAGCGGATGGGGCAGGGGCCCCATGGTCATCATCAAAGATCCCTTTAGCGTCTTCAACTGCCGAATCTAGGATAATAATAATGCCTTGGGATATACTGTGCTGCTATGGAAGAAAAAAGAACCCTCCCACTCTATAAAGTAGTCGTCGACTATGCACCATCTGATGCTGATACTGCGGTTGTACGAGAAGGTATCGTTGCATTCAATGAAAGTATATTAGGTGAAAGAGATAAAGCCCTATCTATTTTCTTAAAAGATGAGTTAGGAAAAGTTTTCGGAGGAATAGAAGCCTTTTTAGGTTCAGAATCTATCTACATCGACACATTATGGGTTGAAGCAAGCCTCCAAAAACAGGGATATGGCACGCAATTACTCGCTGCAGCTGAGAATGAAGCGAAGAAAAACGGCTGCATTTTTTCTTTAGTGGATACCTGGGACTTTCAGGCTGAAGCATTTTACAAAAAAAATGGCTATAACGAAATCGGCAAGCTTGATGACTATTGGCATGGCCATTCAAAAATTTTTCTCAGAAAAAGATTTCAGCAACCCTGTGCATAGGTTTTGTTTGCGATGTCTACAACTCCATTTGGTTCAAACATAGCCACAAAGTGCTGCAGCATCACTTCACGGTCACCGGCTGTTCCTGAGGCAGAAAAAAGCTCTCGGCAGTAGATGGCAACGTCTTCTACAATACGCTCGTGGCGGTAGTATGCAAGGAGCCTTTTGTTAACTTCAACTGGCCCGTAGCCTTTATAGAAAAACTCCTCTTCTTGGGGTTTATTCCACACATTGGCAACTCCCCCACCAATAAACATCAGGTCGCGCTCTTTAGGCGCCATTATAGGCTCGTCCCAATCTACAATATAGAGGGCATCATCTTTACCGATTAGTATATTGCCACCATGAATATCGGAGTGGCAGAGCACAAATTCTGAAGGTACGGGCGTTAACCCATCTGCAAGCTCGTTTGCATGGTCAATAACTGCTCTGATAGCAGATTTATGCTTTTTCATAAACTGCGCTAACCTCGAAGCGATCGCGTCGGGGTGTGAATCTATCTCCAGATACTGCTCGACCAATTTTCGCCATTTGTTGGAATAGGCCTCTTCTCGTATCTGGTTGCGAAGTTCTATTGGCACTGCTACTTCGTGAACCTGCCTGAGGGCCTTTCCCAATGCAATCCATTGCTCATCACGTAACGGGCGCGAAAATCCATCTTCGCCTTCGATAAAGGGGTATACGACAAGTGAACGGTTTTCTACTTTTTGAAAATCTTCACCGTGCCTGTTTTTGATTGGCAGTATAACATTTTGTAGGCCGGCATCCTGCAGTAACCTTGTTACCGCAATACTCGTGCTGTTCGTTTTTACCTTAATGAAATAGCGCTTTTTGTCTGCAGTTTCTGCTTTATAGAGAGCCGCCTCTACATCTGCGCCTAAGGACAAAGGTTCGAGAGCCGCTACTTTGATCCCATAATCGGCGTGAAGACAGCTAGTAATGCTTTCCAGCATATGTTAAACCTCATATTCACTCACCCTAGCATATGCGCACGCGCTATTGTCATCAAGGGCGTAAAAGGTGCGTAAGGCCAAACCTGAATGCCTGTGCTACCCGCACAACCCTCTGAAAAATGGTGGGGCTATAAAAAGAGGCGCGTATTTGACGCTCTTTTTTTTCAAACAACTTCTTCTGTTTTTTGTTTTTTAACGAAAGAGTAAAGTCGCGACATTCCGCCGTTTGATCAACTTTAGAAAAGCCAAACTTTGGATACCACTGCACAGATTCTTTAGATGCATGAAGGCAGAAATAGCTATAGCCAAAGTCACGCTGGAGCCTACGAAGAGCAGTCATAAAAAAAAGCCCTCCTAAGCCTTGGCTGCGGTATTTCTCCCCCATAGAGAGCGAATAAATTTTTATACCACCATTTTTACGCAATTTTGCAAAAACAGCCCCAGCAACCTCTTGAGTCCTTTTTTCAAGGAGCAGAAAATAGTGCATGGCCTTTTTGGTGTAGCCTGGCATGTCTTCTACCGCATACTCCACGTGTGATGTTTCACTTGCCCAGTAGTTGCGCGATAAAAGGCCTAATAGAAGCTGCTCTTGCACCTGTACAGAAGAGTTGCGAAGCCTGTTGCAGTCAAGTTTGAAAAAAACATAGCCAATTTTTTCAAAGATATCTCTATTTGGCCCTGGATCATTTTGAATGTCCTGACAAGATACATACTTGAATCTATACTTGACCCTGCCCTTTAATGGAGGCGCTATAAAGTGGCCTTCATAGGCTTCTAGAGTTTGGTTTTTCCATTTGCCAACTATTGCACGCTCCCCATCTCGCAGCAAAACTGCATTGTAGGCACCAACAATCGGCGAGCAGCTGTAGAGTGTTCCTGATGCGGACCTATATTCTGTTATCATTATTCAGTTATGTTCGAAAAATAGGGTTATCCAATAGTTCTTGTGCACTCTTAACTTTGCCGGTAAGAAGATCATGTACGACGCCATCAAGCCCATGTTGCACAAGAGTATTCTCGCAAAAAGAGTTAATTTCACTCTTAACTTCTGCTATTCCCTTTTGCTTTTGCTCTCTAGTATGAGAGTTCAAAAAGAGATCCTGAATTTTTGCACAAAATGGCGGCTGCCCGCCATGAATAACCTCATAAATTGTAACGCCAAGTGCCCAAAGATCATCTTTTACATCTGGCACGTAGTGGCTGATTCTGTCATAAATCTGACGCACCCTTTTTTCAAGAAGTGATACGGAGCGATAGCCTACAATGCCATACATCTCATCACGTTGACCAGCTTTGGCTGCACTTTTGAGATTTGCAATTTTAATAATAACGGTTCCATCTTCAGCTTTATTAAACAGAATATTTCCCGGCCGTAGATCTCTATAGACCATGCCCTTTTCATGAATCGCCGCGACGGCTTGAATTACCTGCTTTACAACAGCAGCAGTGCGTAATTCAGTAGGAAGCTGTGAAAGATCGCCGCCATTCATGTATTCAAAAAGCAAACCTTTTTGTCCACACTGTAGAAGCTGAACGGTGTGCGGACTTCCGGCAAATCTGTTGCAGACGGCCTCTTCATCCTTCATACTGCAGAAAATAACTTTGTGTGAAAGCGGCTGACCAGATGGATATAGAAAAGATTTTGAAATTTCACCATCTGCAATCGTAGCATGAGGACCTTTATCAAAAAGGTGCACAAAAAACCGATCAGTTGCTGCGCTATATTCAATGGGGTAAGAGTAGCTGTCGACATAGCGATCTTGTCCGTCTACCTGCCATGAATCTTTTTGCTCTCGAATGGCAGTTTCAATTTCTTCTGCATAACATTGATGCACACCATGATTCATAAGCGACGAGACAAATAAACTTGTCATAAACAATTTTTCTCCATAAAAATAGGCAAAGAGGATAGCTCAACAGAATAAAGAGTGGAAGGAAAATCAAGATAATCGGAATCTCTTGCAAAACTCGAGGCTCTTCATCTCTTAAGGCCTGACTTCAACACCGTTCACTTAATCTTAAAACCCTAACGATTAGAACGATATAACGATATGAAAGATAAAAAATCGGCAATTTAATTGTTGACAGTTCCTCTGTGGTTAAGAAGCGCCTCACTATTTTCTTTTTTATCCTTTATATCGTTATATCGTTTTAATCGTTGAAAAATACCATAAGCTCTTTAGTATCAAGCTATATGATGCTTAAGCGAACGGTATTGGGCCTGACTTAGCTCTAGTTTTGCAAAAGGCTCATCAAATTAGGATAATCGAGCGCTTGCTACAAAACCGTTCTTTAAAAAGAGCCTCTTTGCAATTTCCACCATCGTGACGTAGCCAACGATAATACACGCAAGAAAACCATAATAGCTTACAGGAAGTCTAGTAAAACCCAAATAGGTTGCAACCGGCAGAAAGCTCAGCAGCACTGTAAAAGCAATAATTGCCATACAAGAGCTAAGCAAATAGCGACTCGGCATACTCAAATAAAAGGGGCGAAAAGTACGAACTACAAGCACAATAAGGGTTGCAGAAACCACTGACTCAACAAACCAGCCTGTCCGAAACTGCTCTACAGTAGCGTCCAGCCAGAGCAGAACTCCGAAGGTGATATAGTCAAAAATCGAGCTTATTAAGCCAAATATCAACATAAACCTGCGTATAAAAGGCACATTCCATCGCAGGGGTTTTTCTAGCATCTCCTTATCTACACTATCGGTAGCTATCGTCATCTCCGGACAATCGGTAAGAAGATTAGTAAGCAGCACCTGCTTTGGCAAAAGAGGCAGAAAGCTTAAAAAGAGCGACGCCCCTGCCATACTAAACATGTTGCCAAAGTTTGCACTTGTAGACATAAAAATGTACTTTAGCGTATTTGCAAAGGTTTTTCTGCCGGCAAGTACGCCTTCAGTCAAAATAGAGAGGTTATTTTCGAGCAGCACAATATCTGCCACCTCTTTTGCTGCATCTACAGCACTATCTACAGAAATGCTCACATCAGCTGCATGTAAAGCCGTCACATCGTTGATGCCATCTCCCATAAAGCCCACAGCATACCCACCCTTTCTAAGCGCCAGTATAATGCGTTCTTTTTGGTTAGGCTCCACCTCTACAAAAAGTGAAGTCCTTCTTGCTTGGTGAATGAGTGCATGATCGCTCATACGGCTAATTTCTGCCCCTGTAAGGATTCTCTCATGCTCAATACCGATTTTTTTTGCAACGTACTGTGTAACGAGCTTATTGTCCCCTGTAATGATTTTGAGGGCGATTCCAAGTTTTTCAAGGCCTTGGATTGTTTCGAGAATATTTTCCTTGGGTGGATTCCAAAAAAGTAAAAACCCAACAAAGGTCATATCATGCTCATCGCTATGCTGCAGCAATGTTTGAGTGCCCATATCCTTTATAGCGAGCCCTAAAACACGAAAACCCTCGTTTGAGTAACGAGCAAACTGCTCTTTGAGGCTCTTTATCATCGTAGCTATGGCAACTTTGTCACCCTTCTCTGTTTCAGCATAGCTACAGCATTCTACAATCTGTTCAAAGGCACCTTTCGTGCTCATGAGCATCCTATCGCTGTTACGCACCAACACGCTCACTCGCTTTCTGATAAAGTCATAGGGAATTTCATCGAGTTTCTGCCAGAGCTTAACCTCTGGAGGCGACACCTTCGTAAGTGCCTGGTCGATGCTGTTATTATAGCCTGTCTGAAATGTGGCGTTGAGTGCTGCATAGAGAAGAACGTCGGAAGAGTCCTCTCCACCAACTCCTACAGCCTTATCGAGCCGTATGTCACTTGTTGTGAGCGTACCTGTTTTGTCTGCACAAAAGAGGTTCATGCTGCCAAAATTTTCAATAGAAGCGAGGCGCTTTACAATCACCTTCTTTTTAGCCATGCTTTTAGCACCTTGTGCTAAAGTCACACTAATAATTGCCGGCAAAAGTTGCGGAGTAAGCCCTACCGAAAGTGCTAACGCAAAGAGCATCGACTCAATAGCAGACCTTCCGAGATAGACGTTACAGGCAAAGATAACCACCAGCAAAAGGAGTGTCACTTCTCCAAGAAAATAGCCAAAGCGGCGCACCCCATGCTCAAAATCGGTTTCTGGAGCTTTGATGCGTAAGTGATCAGAAATCTGGCCGAATTGACTCTTTTTTCCTGTTACAACAGCTACAGCAATAGCCTTACCGCTCACCACATGCGTTCCCATAAAAAGCGTATTGAAGCGCTTTGCAATAGGTGCATCTACGGCTTGAGTGCCTACTCGCTTTTCAGCGTAAAAGGTCTCTCCGGTGAGCGTGGCTTCATCGACAAAAAGGTCTTGTGCCTGTAGAAGGTAGCAATCCGCAGGCACTACATCCCCTGCTTTAAAGGAGATAATGTCTCCAGGAACGACATTTTCTATGGAAATCTCTTCGAAGGTTGAATCTCGAAGCACTTCGGTTTTAATTTGAATGATCTTCAAAAGCTTTTCCATGCTATTGAGGGCGCCTTTTTCCTGAAAAAAGCTTAATGTCGCGCTGGCAAAAACAATACCAAAGATGATTATTGCATCGGTTTTGTCGTAAAGAACAAGCGAAAGCATGGCAGCAAAAAGCAGCATGTAGATAAGCGGAGATTTAAGCTGAGAAAAGAAGAGAGCGACAGATCCTGTCTGTTTTTTTCCTACAAGTAGGTTTTTGCCGTAGATGCGAAGCCTGTTTTGAGCCTCTTTTGCTGTTAAGCCAGAGCCCTTATTAACATCAAGCTTTGTAAGAACCTCATCTTCAGAGAGGCTCCAAAACGCATCACTCACTCATTTCACCCAAAATCTATTTACATTTTGGGTATATACGTAATCAGATTATTCGTCAGCTCTTTTGCAGCGATAGAGCACATGGCGCCTTAGGGGATGGCCCTCGGCAAGAAGCGGATGGTCAAAGTCATCTTCGGGGTTGTGCTGCATGCCAATCTTTTGCATAACAGCCTGTGAGCGTGTGTTACAACAGGCGGTAAACGAAACAATCTCATCGAGTTTGAGCTCATTAAAGCCAAAGTCTAGAGCTTTAAGCGCACCTTCTGTAGCGTAGCCCTTACCCCAAAAAGGTCTCGCAAGACGCCAGCCAACTTCCACACAGGGCGTAAAGTGCGATGTAAATGCGGGACGAAAGAGCCCTATAAAGCCAATAAAGTCGGCAACGCCTGGCACTTCCACTGCCCACAGACCCCATCCATTCTGTTGAATAAAGGATGAGAGGCGGCTGTAGAGCTGATCGCTCTGTTCTTTTGTAAGAAGCGCTGGAAAATGTTCCATTACCTCGGGATCACTATTCATGGCGGCAAAAGGCACTTTGTCCTCTTCTTTCCATGGACGAAGTATAAGACGCTCTGTTTGAAGTGTTTTCATGATAGCTATTATAGAGATTCGCACTTTTAACTGGAAAAATAAATTTGGCGGCGCCGCAAATTGTTATTTTTTTCTGTTTTTCTATCGTTCATATCGTTACATCGTTTTTATCGTTGAAGGTCAAAAAAGCCATTTCAAAATTGAGAGCTGTTGTCTTTGTAGTTACTATCTTGACTCTACATAGGCCAATAGGCTACTATCCCGGCTATGATAAAAAACGCGTTCCTCTTCATCTTCTTCATCATGCATGGAATCTCTGCTGCCGAGATCTCCTATCTTCATCTTTTGGGAAAAATCGACCCAAAAAATGACACCCTCTTTGTAGCAGTGCCCGAGGTCTATTCAACCAAACCGACAACGCAGTATCTTCGTAAAGAGACTATGGAGGCATTTCGCAAAATGGCAGATGCCGCAAAAAAAGAGGGCATCACCCTCAAAATAATCTCAGCAACACGCACATTTAACGCCCAAAAAGCCATATGGGAAGCAAAGTGGAAAGATGCGTCGCAAACATTTCAAAAGCTTCACGAACGGGCCACACACATTTTGCGCTATAGCGCCATGCCAGGCACATCACGACACCACTGGGGCACTGACATAGATATCAACAGCGTAGAAAGTGACTACTTTGCAAGCGGCCAAGGCAAACAGGAATTTGAATGGCTCAACGCTCACGCAAAAGAATATGGCTTTTTTCGCCCCTACACTCCAAAAGATGCCAATCGCCCTGCAGGCTACGAAGAAGAAGAGTGGCACTGGAGCTACGCTCCCCTATCTGATCAGTACACGCGAGAATATGCCGCAAGAATAGGCTACGACGATATCGACGGCTTTCGAGGCTCTGAAATGGCAAAACCTCTTAAAGTTATTGCCAACTACGTGCTTGGCATAAGCCACTCTTGAGGCTTTCCTGCAAGAGATTTGATCTCCTCAAAAAGAAGTCCGGCATGATAGCCATCTACAAGGGCATGATGCAGCTGGCATGAAATCGGAATCACTGTTTTGCCCTCTTTTTGGCTATATTTGCCAATTGTAAAGATGGGAGAAAGGTAGCGTGCATCGTCGTAGATGTTGAGGTTAAAGCCCGTAAAATCAAGCCATGGAATACATGAAACAGGAAACGAATTCAGTGGCGGCTCTATTCCTTGCGGAAAAAATCCCTTCACACTGCCGTAGACCCTATTATCTTCAAGATAGCTACTGTGAAAGCGGCTAAAATCCTCATCATAGGTGGTCCAAAGGGTTGAAAAGGTCTTATCATCATCATGAAAAATGGTATAGCCGGGATCTACAATATCCCATATGCCAAGTCTTCCTTCTGCATCGTAGTTTGTACGTAGCTCCGGCTGCTTATTTACGGCTCGAGCTATGATGTAGAGCATACAGGGGTAGAGCTTATAGGAGGCTGCCTTTGCCTTTTGTAATAGCTCTGTAATGTCAATATCAATACAGACACTGTAGGTGCACTTTACAGAGTGGTAGTAGTGATCAAAGTAGGGCTTTCTTGGCCAGGTTGTTTCGTCAATAAGTCTATGCATACCAAAAACGATACACAAAAAATGAGATTTTTTGTAGTTTATCAACGGAGGTGGATATGAAAGTAACTTCAGCAACACAGTCAACACAAGCCAAAAAGAAGAGTAATCCAAAATACAAGGTGCAAACATCTCATGGCGACTTTGAGATTGAACTCTATCCAAGAAAAGCCCCCATCACAGTAAAAAACTTTATCCGCTATGTAGAGGCAGGTCACTACGCCGGTACCATATTTCAACGTGTGATCAAAGACTTTATGATTCAGGGAGGCAATTTTACCCCCGACATGAAGAAAAAGCGCGTTTTTTCTGAAATCAAAAATGAAGCGGATAATGGCCTAAAGAATAAACAGGGCACGCTTGCCATGGCTCGTCGAGATGATCCCGATAGCGCAGCAGATCAGTTTTTTATTAACCTTGTAGATAACGCCTTTTTAGATCACACAAGTAAAAAGGCAGGCTACACGGTATTTGGCAAGGTTACTCGAGGCTTTGATGTTGTCAAAAAGATTGGCAACAGCAAAGTAAACGAAAATAATGAGCCGCGTGAGCCTGTCATCATTAACAAGATTATTCCGCTATCTGACGACGGTGTTTAGTACCTCGCGAAATGCATCGAGCGGCACTCCGGTAGCGCCAGCAAAAGGCCTATCGAGTGAATAGATGAGCATAAGCACAAGTACCAGCATCGACACCGTAAAGCTCACAAGAAGCAGATTTGATGTTGATGACTTAGCAGAGAGCATAACAAGGCTTACAACCGTGATGATTGCGCCGTAGATAAGCACTGTCCAGATAAAGGGTGATGTTCTGCCATCTACGCTTGTAAAGCGCTGAAAGCGTGCGTCTGTGAGCTCTCCAAGACGTCTTAGCATGGTTTCATAAAGTGCAAGCTCTTTATAGTCCTTTGGAGATACTGTCGAGAGCGCATTCCACAGTTTGTCAGAGTGAATATAGGGAACAAGCGCATAGTCTTTACCCGCTCTCATGAGTGGCAGTTCTGTAGTTATCACATGTTCAGCATACTCATAGACGGCGTTTGCAACCCCTACCTTGTCAAAAAGCGGCAGTGCACTGCTTGTTCGGTACATATCTACAAGGATTGAAGCCTCTTTAACCACATTGTCCTGAATTTGATCATGCTGCGACTGTACATCCACAAAAACCAGCACAACAAAGACAGCGTAAAAAAGCGCCAGAAAGTTCATAGAAACATTAACCGTTTCGCGCTCATCATCCGTTTGCTTTTTGGCCACAGCTTTTGAGGCAAAAAAGAACAAAAATGTTGTCACTGCAACAACAACCGCAATGATGATTCCCATATTCACATACCAAGGCATAGAGCTTCCTCCCCTGTAAAATTTGCATTAGATATATAAATACTATTTTATGCAAGACTTAAAAGTTACAGCTCTTTAAACTTATTGGCGTGACATTAGGGGTGCCGTTTGGCTGAGAGGTATTTCGCAATACCAACCCTTTGAACCTGATCTTGTTTGCACAAGCGGAGGAAAATGTGCTATGATAGAATATTTTTCAGGCGTTATTGCCTGCGTTACGTCCTTTATTGGACTCTTTCCACAGATCTATAAATCTCTCAAAACAAAATCTGCATCAGATATTTCGATGACTATGCTCATCAACTATCTTGTCTGCTCGCTTGCCTGGATTGTCTATGGAAGTGCCTCGGAGTCATTTTTTGTGCTCTCGAGCAACATCATAGGTCTTCTTTCAGCCACAATTTTGATTTTCCAGAAGCGGTATTATGATAGAGTGGCATAACTACCGGTCGATAGTTGCCCTTGATGGCACTATTGCTGATATTGCCCATATTACCCTGCCCGTCATCGCCTGCGATGGCGCGGCAGACACCCTAATTGAACGCAATATCTATCCAGAGCTTATTGTAGGCGATCTTGATAGTGTAAGCGAGTCGGCAAAAAAAGCTTGCCCCTGCATACACATTCCAGAGCAGGATACAAGCGACTTTCAAAAAGCGCTCAAAGTGGCAAAGGAGCGAAACCTTCTGCCTGCTATTGTGGTGGGATTAAATGGCGGCTATCTTGATCATATCCTGCAGAATATAAATGTGATAAGCACTACAGAGTGCCTCTTTTATGACCCTCCTATTATTGGGTTCATGATGCAAGAAGGCACCCGCGTATTAAAGCTTGCGCGCGATACCAAGATATCGCTTATAGCTATGCCAGAGGCTACTGTAGAGACATCGGGCCTTAAGTGGAATCTTGATAATGACCGCCTCACCTTTCCGGGCAAAAACTCCTGCTTCAACAGGGTTTTGGATCCAGATTGCACGATCACGGTTGTTGAAGGTTCTCTTCTCATCATGATCTACCTAGAAACGATCAGTGATGCAGGAATTTAATTTTTTGTATTTTATCGTTCTTATCGTTTTATCCTTCCTATCGTTGAAAGTGCTTTAAACGATAAAAAGGATAAAACGATAAGAACGATAAAATACAAAGATTAAGTTTGGATTACTGCAGCGAAACCACCTTCGAGGCCATCATCGTTAGGCAGTATCGTGAGCTGCGTTATCGGGTTGTAGGGAGCCACAACATCCTGGTTTTCCGCAGGCAGTATAGAGCAGGTAGAATACCAAACCGTTTTACCCAATGTACACGCCTTTTCAAGCAGCTTTTTTTGTAAGGCAGCATGTGCTGCAACCGACTCTTCGGTTAGACGCCACCTTGCTTCAGGGCATTTGTAGAGACAGCCGCTATTGGTACAGGGCGCATCAAGCACCACAAGATCAAACGGAGCATCAGCAACAAAATCAAGTGCGTCATACGTGCTAAGAGTAGCCGTAAAGCCATACTTCTTGCAGTTCTCTTTAATGAGGGCTACCCGCTTTTCAGAAATATCGTTGGCATAGAGCGTAGCCTCTGGAAAAAAGTCATGCAAAAGCAGCGTTTTTCCTCCAGGACTTGCGGCAAGATCCACTATACGTTTAGGCTTGAAATCCCCCTTAAGATGACTGTAGAGCAAAAATTGAGTAGGGTTCTGAAAGTAGTAGCGATCAGACTCAACATAGCGCTCAAATGGCACCATTTTCATCTCTTTCCGGTCGCGTGCAAAGAGCGGCGGTTTTTTATTTCCAAGCTCCAAAATTTTTTGCGCCTCATCGTAGGTGGCCTCAAGCGTTGTTATAAAGTAGTCGGTGTAGGATGGAGTTGGATCAAGCACACATTTTTGATTACGTAAAAAGGCATTTAAAAACTTTGCAAAGAGGGCTGAGGCATGCTTTTTTGCAAGCTGTACCATCTCGTTACCAACAGCAAAGTCTGGTATGCGATCCAAATAGAGCTGCTGGTAGAGCGCCATGTAAAGCAGGATTTTCTCTTTGCGCTTCTTTGGTAAGCTTGCATACCTTGCCGCTGTTTTTTCAAGAGCCCGCTTTTGCCTGATAACGCCTGAAGCAAGCTCGTAGGCAAGGCCAAAGTCGCTTTGAGAGAGCTGATTTTTAAAGCGCTCAAGGCTCTCTTCTATAAAAACGCCCTCTAAAAAGTAGGTATCAAGCGCCAAAAAGGCAGCTTCTCGTGCTGTTATTGCCATTCTGTTAGTCGCTCATCGTTTCTTCGTAACGCCTCTACCACTTCTGCAAAATCATCAGGAGTAAGCTTTTGGGCATACATCTCAGCTACAATTTTTACGATTGCTGGCACATAGTCCGTTGACTTTTGCATAGCACGCTGCACATGGGCAACAGCATGGTAGATCTCTTCTTGCGAGCGTACTCCTTTCGTGATTTCATGCACAAGGCGTACACAGCGGCCTCTTAACTTTTCGTTCGAGGCGCGCACATCGATCATAAGATTGCCAGACATCTTATTCATTAGCGCCATGGAGCTATTTGAAATAAGATTAAGCGCCTGCTTAAGTAAAAGAGATTCAGATAAGCCTAATAGATCGCTCGGAACATCTTCTATGATAACAACAGCTCCATAGCGATCGCGAAGCTTTGCTGCCTGCTCATTATTAAAGGCACCTCTTGATAGCAGCAGAAGACCCGTTACTCCAGTCGCTTTATCTAAAGCCTCTAGCAGTTGTTCAGGAACGGCATCATCAACCTTGGCAACAGCGAGAACAAAGTTTCCAGGACCTTTTGGGCGTTCTTTATAAGAATGTACACCCTCTTGATCTGCAGAAAGAAGAAATTCATTAACATCTTGCTGATCCATCACCTCTCTTCCTAATAAGCCCTTCCAGGCATTATCTTCACCCACCATATAGGCGCGAAATTCGGCCCGTTTCTTCCCCTCTTCAGTTTCGCGCCGTATCGGATTGGTTGAAAAGGTAGGAGATGACTCAGTAGCATCAATAAGAACCTCTCGCATGCTATCGGCCATAGCAAGAAAGGTGACATAGCCTGCAGCATGGGGATCATCCTTTAGCCTTCTAAAGTTAGACTCTGGACTCGAAAATACCTGATGTTCAATTCGAGCAATCTGAGCAAATGACTCGGTGTGATCTCGGAGTATATCAAGAGCCGTTTTCATATTGCCTAAAAGTGTTTTTGGATAACTAGCTGCAGCGTCGTGATTGCCTTCAGCCATATAAAGAGCACTTGCAAGCAGTGATCCCAAACAGCATTGAGCAAGTGTTGCTGCCTGCAGACGCGTAGATCCAGCAACTGCCTGAGGCCCAATGTCTACACAAAGTTTTGTTACGCCTCGATCAAAAAGCGCTTGAGTACGTTCAGGAACCGCTTCGCTGTTATAAAAGTAGTACACTCCAGCACCGCATTTGAGTGCATGATCTGTCACTCCCTCATTAAACGTTGCAGAGCCGCTTGCTGAAATCACAAATACCATATCATTTGTATTTAGTCTCCATCCTTGCAGTGCTTTTACGCCATTTTCAAACGAATCCTCAAAGCCCTCCTTAGGTCGTATCATGGCAGAATCTCCGCCTGAAACAATCCCCATTACCATTACATTAGGAAATGCTGCCTGACATCTAGATGCAATATCAACACTCACCCTACCACTCGAGCCAGACCCTATAAGAAAGACTCGTCCACCTGATGCCATATGGCAAGCAAGGAGCGGTGCGATACGGGCTATTGTTTCAATGAACTTTTGAAAGCCACCGAGCACGAGTTCATCTACTTTAAGCAGAAGCTCCATGCCCTCCGGCACATTCTTCTGAAAAACGTGACTTAAGTTTTGGGTAATTGGATGGCGCTTTTCTGTGGATGTTTCTGCTAGCATAAATTTTTTGCTAAATTCACAAAATGGCAAATAGCCTTCTGGAAGCGCTCTAAAAGCATAAGTATGGCTGCTCTTTTTAAGGGCTTCAAGACAATCTATCCCGAGGAGAGATCTTAGGCTCTCATATTCTTTTGGAAGGGTGGTGCCAAATACCGTTGAATCGTCTGTGCCAATAACAATCGGATGGCCAGATCTTTTATGTTCAACCACCCATGGATGAATATCATCCGGCCCATGCATACCACAGAGACGAGCACTTGTAGGGCACACTTCAACAGGTATTTTTTCTCGCAGAATAAACTCAACAGCCTCCTCTACAAGCTTTGCCGCATGTCCCACACGGTGAGGTCGAAGCTCTTGTAAAATGAGCATCTGGTCTTTTTCCTCTCGTGACTCACCAATGTGTGCTGTAAGAAACAGTCCTGCATCGCGAACTTTTTTAAGCGTTGCAAAATGCGGCCTAATGTCACCTACAGTAGAGTCTCCAGAGATATCAATACCGACAACACCTCTTTGGCGATACTGCAAGGCAAGCTGGCATGTCTTTTCAACATATTCTGTGCTGGAATCGCGCTTTACGCTTAAAAGAACGCATGCATTCATTGCCGAGCGCTGAATACCGCGTAAAAGCGCCTCAAGATAGGCCTCCTCACGCTCTCCATTCAGCACTTTAATACCGGAACGAATCTCAAGCCGTGTAACTCCATCGCGTTTTTGCGCCTCACAGATTCGGTAGGTGCCCTCTTCAACTCTTGCGGTTGTGTTTATAATACGGCTAATGATGCCAAAGATTTTGAAGACATCTTTATATGCAACACCTTTTGCGACAGTTTCCTGAAACTGTTCAAGTTCTTGGCGATCTTCAGCGGATGCAAGTTCTAAGAGATAGTCGGTTGGATAGGATCCGCCAGCGTGCAGGTGGAGTTCAGCAGTCATAAAATTGATTCCGTTTTTAAACCGCATGAGTGTACCGATGAACCACAAAATTCACAAGCCACGATCAAATGATTGCAACGATTCTCAAATTGAAACGACTTCAAGCATTCTCGAACGATCAGAACGATATAACGATAAGAACGATAAATTAATATGCGGTTTCGTTTTTATCGTTCCTATCGTTATATCGTTCTTATCGTTGAAAATTGTCAGAAACCGGTGCTTGCTGCAATTTCTTAGCTTTATAGCAGCTAATAGGTTTAACAAGTATCTGCGATCACACAAGCCAGCCGAATTTATTTTTACCACGATTAACGACAAGAACGATAATTGTATAACACCCCTATAACCCCATCATTTTTTACATTTTTTATTTTGCCATAAACTCGCCGCATGCGTAGTGTGAAAATTTATTGTGAGGAGATCGTATCATGCTGATGACACTTCTTGTTTGCTGTAACGCCCTACTTGCCGACTGCTGCACAGTACCATCACGTATACCCACCACTCCCGAAGGCATGGTGCTTATTACGGGCGGTGAATTTACCATGGGCACATCTAGAGAAGATGCTAGAGCCGACCAAAAACCTGCCCATAAAGTGTATGTCGACAGCTTTTATATGGACATTACTCCTGTCACCAATCGCCAATTTCAGGTCTTTGTCGATGCAACTGGCTATGTGACAACCGCTGAAAAAGCACCCACTCTTGAAGAGATTATGAGCCAGGTTCCTCCGGGCACAAAACCTCCTGCTCCAGAAGCACTCGTTGCAGCCTCACTCGTCTTTAAACCAACAGCAGGAGCTGTAAGTCTCAACAACTGTCATCAATGGTGGGAATGGAAACCAGGCGCAAACTGGAGACACCCTACAGGCCCTGACAGCACCATCGTTGGTAAAGAAGATCACCCTGTGGTTCATATATCGTGGTATGATGCCGTTGCCTATTCAAAATGGGCAGGTAAGCGCCTACCAACAGAGGCTGAATGGGAATATGCCGCAACGTGTGGCAAAACTGTGCGCTATAGCTGGGGAGATGAAGAATTTAACGAACAAAGCCCCCAATGCAATATCTGGCATGGCGAATTTCCCTACAAAAGCACAAAAGCAAATGGATACTATGGCACAACGGCTGTAAAGAGCTTTGCCCCAAATGCTTTTGGGCTCTACGATATGTCAGGAAATGTCTGGCAGTGGTGCTCCGATCTCTATCACGCTTCGTACTATGAGCAGTCGCCTGTCAATAACCCCAAAGGGCCCCTATCGAGCTACGATCCACAAGAGCCCTACGCTACAAAAAGGGTACATCGGGGCGGATCGTTCTTATGCCATTCAAGCTACTGTAAAGGCTATGAGGCAACAGCCCGTATGAAGACAAATCCAGACACAAGCCTCAATCACTTGGGATTCAGATGCGTTAAATAATAATTGACACCTAATCCTGAAACGTAATATTGACAATTTTAATACATAAAATGAGGTCAATATGAGCCGCTACCTTCGCGCCTGGATTTTTTCAGCAGCCGCGCTATTTGCAACCCTAGATGCCGCTCCAGCAGAAAAAAAGCCAAATATACTGGTGATTATGGTGGATGATATGGGCTGGTTTAATATCGGCGCATACAATCAGGGTATTATGTCGGGTAAAACCCCTAATATGGATAAGCTAGCTCAAGAGGGAATGCGCTTTACCGACTACTATGCTGAAGCAAGCTGCACTGCCGGAAGAGCAAACTTTATTACCGGTGAGCTTCCCATCCGTACAGGCCTTACCACTGTAGGTCAAGCTGGTGCTGATGTTGGAATTCCAGCTCAAGCATGCACTATGGCTACTGCATTAAAGTCTTTAGGCTACGCTACAGGCCAGTTTGGCAAAAACCACTTTGGCGACCTTAACAAATACCTTCCAACGCTTCATGGTTTTGATGAATTTCACGGCTATCTCTATCACCTAAACGCTATGTCAGATCCCTACTGGCCCTCCTATCCAAAAGATCCTGACTTTAGAGCAAAATATGGCCCACGTAACGTTATACATTGCTGGGCAACAGATGTAGATGACCAAACAGTTCAGCCTCGCTGGGGTAAAGTGGGCAAGCAAAAGATTGTGGACGATGGACCACTGCCACCACATCCTATGGATGGCATAAAGTACAATATGGAGACATTTGACAATGTGCTCCTACAAGATAGCTTTGAATTTATGGACAAAGCAAAGAAGGATAATAAGCCCTTCTTCGTATGGCATAACACCACCCGTATGCATATCTGGACATTTCTATCGCAAAAATACAAAGCGCTTATGAATAGCGACACAAACTATGGCATAGAAGAGGCTGGAATGGCTGAGACCGACGACATTGTCGGCTCGCTTATGAAAAAGCTTGATGATATGGGCGAAAAAGAAAATACCATCGTCATTCTTACCACAGATAATGGCGCAGAAGTACTCACCTGGCCAGATGGAGGCATGACTCCATTTCGCATGCAAAAGGGTACTATTTATGAAGGCGGCTTTAGAGTGCCCTGTATCATACGCTGGCCTGGTAAAATCCAAGGTGGCCGCGTAGAAAATGGCATCTTTTCTGGCCTTGACTGGTTCCCAACACTGCTTGCTGCGGCTGGTAACCCCGATATTACAAAGCAGCTCCTAGATGGAGTGCAGCTTGGTGATAGAACCTATAAAAATCATCTCGATGGCTACAACCAGATGGATCTACTCTTAGGTAAAGGGCCATCGGCACGTCAAGAGATCTTCTACTTTGGTGGCCCTGATCTTGGCGCTGTACGAATTAACAACTATAAGTATCAGTTTTATGATCAGCCAGATGGCTGGCCAGGTCCAAAAGTGCCTCTTGATATGCCACTTATCTATAACTTACGCCAAGACCCCTTTGAGCGCACAGCAATACCAAATGCTGGCCAAGGTTCTGGTGACTATATGTGCGGCTTCTTTGCACACGAATTCTGGCGCTTTGTGTTGGTGCAAGATATTGTAGCAAAGCTTGGTGAGACCGCAATTAAGTACCCACCTATGCAGGCGCCTGCTTCGTTTAACCTTCAAGAGGTAAAGCGCAAGATCGATGCGCAAATTAAAGCGCACGAAGGCGACTAAAAAAGTTTCCGTTGCAGTTCCCTAAAACTGTAGTTGGCGCTCGGGAAATTGTTCCCGAGCGTCTTTTTTTTTAAGACCTTTTTGCATTCCTCATCCCTTGCCCTTGCCCTTGCCTACTTTTTACTTATTTCACTTCAGTCCTCTAGGTGACAAAATAGGATGACCCTTATTAAGCTTTGATGGCATTAAGGAATAAAATAACTTGGGCAAGGGCAAGGGCAGGGGAAAGGGAGGAGGGAGGAAAGCCTCTACACCGCAATCATGACAGCAAAGGCCATGATGATAAAGAGGGAAAAGAAAAACATTCTACGTGCCCAGAACCGGTCGTTTGTGCAGCTAAAGCCATCGATACAAAGCCAAAGCCAAGTAACTCCAAGCACCAGCATAACCGATAGATAGCTGTAGCTTGTGTAGCCAAAAAAGCTCAAAAGCGCAGCTGACACTGTAAACGCAAGAACATTCAAAAGCGAATAGACCTTTGTTACATACACTCCACGCGTAAGTGGTAACACAGGAATATGGGCTGCCTTATAGTCATCGAGTCGAAACATCGCTATCGCATAAAAGTGCGGCATCTGCCAAAACATCACCACCAAAAAGAGTAAGAGCGCTGCAAGATCGAGCGTGCCAGTTACGGCGCTGTAGCCCACTACAGGCGGCATAGCACCTGCAATACTACCTACAACAGTAGCAAAGCTCGTTTTATACTTCAGCAAACTATAATCTGCCACGTAAACGACAAAGCCAATAAGCGCGCTATAGACTGCAACCATATTGGTATAGTACACAAGAACAGCAACGCCAACAACCCCCAAAAGTGTGCCAAAAGTCAATGCACGAGGAATAGAGATGAGTTTTTGCACCAGCGCACGCTTACGTGTGCGTGCCATCTTTTCATCCATCTGTCGATCGATATAGTTGTTCCAGACACATGCTGAGGCTATGACAAGTGATAACCCTATAAGTGTAGCAACAAAAAGCCCCAGTTGAAATCTGCCCTGAGAGGCTAGCAAAAAGCCAGAAACTGCCGTCACAGCATTACCAAAAATAATGCCAGGTTTTGTTAATGAGGTGTATGCTTTAAGTGTTGATGTGGTCATGAACGTCCATTATACAGCATCCGAGCTTTTATCGTGTTGTAGCTGAAATACTAGAGAATGTCAAGAAGCTGATGTTCAGGATTTTGCTTTGCTGCGTACTGCTTCTCCCATGCACTTGAAAAAAGCACTACGGGTCTTGAGTTTTTGTCCTGCACAAGCATTGCATTAGAAGGTTTTTTAAAGGTGGCAATATCGCCAACAACCCATGCACTTGTACTGTATGGCATAGGCGTAAGTGATGTCTCAACGCCATACTCATCTTTGAGTCTATACTGCATCACTTCAAACTGCAGCTGACCTACGGCACCAAAAATAGAATAGCCAAGATCATCGTATGGCCTTAAGAGCTGAATGGCACCTTCGCTTGTAAGCTGCACAATACCCTTATCAAACGCTTTACGTTTACCCACATCTTGCGGGTTAACCTGCGCAAAAATTTCGGGCTGAAACTGCGGCAGTGGTTTGAAGGTAAAGTTACCAGAGAGTGACAATGTGTCGCCAATAGCAAAAAGACCAGGATTTATCACCCCGATAACATCGCCAGGATAGGCAAAGTCAAGCGTAGTACGCTCCCCTGCTACCATACCGTGCGGACGAGACAGACGTATCTCTCTTCCGAGCCTGTGATGCTTTACCATTAAATCGCGCTCAAAACGGCCAGAGCAGATGCGTAAGAAGGCCATACTGTCGCGATGGCGCCTATCCATGTTGGCCTGCAGCTTAAATATGTAGCCGCTAAATGGCGTTTCAACAGGATCAATGGCAAATTCAGTACCGTCAAGACCATCTACAACACGTGGTTGTGGCGATGGAGCAAGATGGATAAAGGCATCAAAGAAGGGTTCAATACCAAAGTTTGTAAGTGCTGACGCAAAAAAGACAGGTGTTACCTTACCTTGCAAAAACTCTTCCATGCTAAAGGCATTGCCGGCAAGCTCTAAAAGCTCAAGCTCTTCTTTAAGATGGGCAGGAATTTCTGATGACTTTGTAATGACAGCCTTTTGCGATCCGCCGATAGAGGCCTTTTGGAAGTAGAGGCACTCATTTGTCATGCGGTCGACAACGCCGGTAAATTCTTTGCCAACACCAATCGGCCAGTTCATGGCGTAGGAGTTGATGCCAAGCACATTTTCTACCTCGTTCATGATATCGAGCGGCTCACGGCCTGGCATATCCATCTTGTTGACGAAGGTAAGTACCGGTATTTTACGCAGGCGGCACACTTCAAAGAGTTTTCTGGTCTGCTTTTCAACGCCTTTTGCCGCATCGATAACCATGATAGCACAGTCTGCAGCGGTAAGGGTTCTGTAGGTATCTTCAGAAAAGTCTTCGTGACCTGGAGTGTCAAGAACGTTAATGACCGTGTCTTTGTAGGTAAACTGCATAGCTGAGGCAGTAATGGAGATGCCCCTTTCCTGCTCCATCGCCATCCAGTCTGACGTTGCGGCTTTGCGGCCTTTTCTTGCGCGCACCATGCCTGCAGTGTGGATCATTCCAGAATAGAGCAACAACTTTTCTGTAAGCGTGGTCTTACCTGCATCGGGGTGGCTAATAATAGCGAAGGTGCGCCGCTTTCGGCATTCGTCAAAAATTTCGGTCATAGCGTAAACAAGTATATCAAAAATGGATTAATAAACAACCTGAAAGGTTGTTTTCGTGCCCGTGCCCGTCTAGAGTGCCCGTGCCCGCTCTTTTTAATTATTCGTCTTTACAATTTATAAAAATCGGGCACGGGCACGCACACGGGCACGAGAGCGCATCACTTGCGCTCCAACCTCCAAACACGATGGATTTTGGGGTCGCGAAAGTCTATCGGCAAGGTCTTTTGGGTAATCTCTACAGCTGAAAAGAGCTGCTCATCAAAAACAAATTTGCGTGAGTTGGTGCTAAAGTAGATTTTTCCACCCGGCAACAGCAAGAGAAGCGTTCTGGTCAAAAGCACAACATAATCTTCCTGAATGTCAAACATCCCCTGCATCTTCTTTGAACGGGATATTGTGGGAGGGTCTATGACGATAATATCATACTTTTTGGTCTCATGTTCCAAAAAGCGCATCACATCTGCCCGTACAACATCGTGTGGATTAAGGTTATTGAGCTTAAAGTTATCTAAAGCCCAGTCAGAATAGGTGTTGGACATATCCACACTTTTGATGTAGGCCGCTTTATGATAGGCTGCCTGAACGCTAAAGGCTGCTGTGTAGGAAAAGAGGTTTAAGAGCCGCTTGCCGGCTGCCTGCTTTGCCACAAGCTGCCTTGTTTCTCTATGATCAAGAAATAGCCCTGTGTCGAGATAGTCAACAAGGTTTACCTTAAAGCGTACGCCATATTCAAGCACAGTAAAGAAATCTTTTTTCTCATCCTGCTTTTCATACTGCTCATATTTTTTGCGCCGTATACGCGAGCGCCAAAATATAGCATCAGGGGTGGCTCTAAAGATATCGTAGAGCGCCTTTTCAACCTCCTGCACCACCTCGTCGGGAATATCATCCCCGGTCGGCGAAAAGTAATGTACAGCATAGCGTCCGGCATAAAAATCGATCGCTAGGGGATAGTGATAAAGTTCACGATCGTATATGCGAAAGCAGTTCGTGCTGGTGCGCTTGGCCCACTTGCGGATATGGCGGTAGCTATTTCTTATACAGTTTACAAAGGCAGAGCTTTTGTCTTCACCATTTGCAATTTCTGGCAGTTCAATCTCGTACATGGATAACAGTATACATTATCAAACTTTTGAGTTGTGCCAATTTCTTCTAAAATTACGATGCGAGGAACAAAAGTATCTGACTTTTTATCGAGGCACATATGCTCATAGAGAGTATCCAGCGGAAAATCGAGCGACAAATCTATTTCATAGGACTCAAAAATCGTTTTTAATCTATCATAGGCACTATAAAAGCCAAGCGAATCTGCCATTTGGCTCTCTAGCAGCATGCCGATGGCTACAGCTCGTCCGTGAGAGACCGTGTAGTTACTCATCGACTCGATTGCATGGCCCACAGTGTGGCCAAAGTTAAGTATACGGCGTAAACCCGATTCCTGAGGATCCAGCGCAACAACTTTTGATTTGAGCATAACGCTTATCTCTATAGCTTCCTCCAGGCTGCATGAGCGCTTTTCCAGTAACTCAAAATAGTTTTTATCTAAAATGGCGGCATGCTTAATCATCTCTACATAGCCATTTTTGAGTTCTTCCTCAGAAAGGGTCTCTAAAAAGCTCACATCCCGCAGCACAAGCTCTGGCATATGATAGGAACCTATAAGGTTCTTTCCGTAGGGAGTATTGACAGCTGTTTTACCGCCTATACTTGCATCGCACATAGCAAGAAGGGTTGTTGGTATCAGTATAAGCGGAATGCCTCTTGCATAGGTGGCCGCCACAAATCCAGCAACATCAAGCACAACTCCGCCCCCAAGGGCTACTATGCAGCTATCTCGGCCAGCTCCAGCTTTGAGCATCTCATCTTCAATATACTCCTTTGTGGCACGCGTTTTAAAGACCTCGCCCGCAGGAAACTGTATAAGAGTAGCCTTGAAGCCATTTTCTTGTAAAAATAGAGAGAGTTCCTCGCCATAAAGCGGCCCTACAGTGCTGTCTGTGACTATAAAGAGATTCTTTTGTCGGCATTTTAAGAGCTTTTGGTATATACTTGGAGCCATGATACGATATATTTTTTCATTAATACTGTTAGTAAATAGCTGTCTCCTAGGTGAAGAGACTGTCTACCCTGTTGCCATTATTGGAGCAGGTGCTGCCGGCACAATGGCCGTAAAACGCGCAACCCTTAACAACCGCGACACACTCCTCTTTACAGGCGCAAAAAAAGCGATGAAAAGCAGCCGTGGTCACTGGGTAAGAAAGGTTGATAATATCCCAAGCCTTAGCCACTACACACGCACGATTAACCAGCTACGCGAAGAGACGCTTGCCGAAATCGCTCAAGGCCCATTTAGCCATCGCCTTACCTGTATACATGATTCCGTTTTGTCAGTTGAAAAGCAAGATGACATTTTTATTCTCACCGACATGACCGGTAAAACCTATAAGGCTCGCCACGTCATACTCGCTACAGGCATCATGGAAGAGCAGCCGCACATCAACGGCAGCATAGACCCTATTTTGCCCTATGCCAATAAACAGCTTGTTGCCTACTGCCTTCTTTGCGATGGCCATAAGGCTTATCAAAAAGATAGTGTTATGATTGGTCACTCTGAAGCCGCAGCAAAAAATGCGCTTCTCATACAAAATCGCTATGAGCCAACCTCCATGACCATCCTTACAAATGGCATCCCTACTACCATTACCGAAGAAACTGCCCTTCAGCTTGACAAGCACGGCATTACTCTAAAGCACGATCCGATAGTTGAAATTATTGGCGATGCTAAAGCTCGCATCATGACCGGTTTTCGCCTTGAATCTGGCGAAACAGTAACTGCAGAAGTTGGCTTTGTCTCTCTTGGCATACGTCCAAACAACACCTTTGCCCTTGCACTAGGTGCGGAGGTTGATGATAGAGGACTTGTGCTCACAGATGAACATTGCGAATCAACCGTCAGCAACCTTTTTGTGATTGGCGATCTGCGTGCCAACAGCATGAAGCAGATCTTTACTGCCTGGCAGCATGCTGTGGATGCTATGCAAGAGATCGATCGCCGGCTTAGGGCTGAATAACAGCGCGCTTAAGTCGCTTGAGGTCTATAGGAGTACGTGTCATCGGATCTATTCCACTCTTACGATAGTTATCGATAAAGTGATCATAATCATAGAGCGTACTTTCATAGATCACAGGCTGTGCTGGAGGCTCTTGCGATATTGGACAGAGACTCTCTGATGGCGCCATGGCTACTTTTTCAAGCTCATCATAGGTCGGCACAACCTCATGAGCACGCTGAAAGTCCATCCAGGGCTGCCATGAAGATAAAAACTGCTCTTTTCTCTTCTCACTACACTCTTGCAAAATTTCTGCCACGGCACTCTCAATTTCTGCTACAGGCACCCCGACACATCGGGCAAAAACCATGTTCGTTGTTGAAACAGGTAACTCGCATACTTTGGCAAGTCGAATCTGCAGAGCAAGATGAAGCCCAATTTCATCGAGCTCTGGAAATTTTACTAATAGCTTCTCGATCTTCTCCCTAATCATCACAAGCAGCAAAAAGCCATCGCTCAATTTTTTAAGCGCAGCTTCTTGTTCCAAACGTTCCATTTTTTTGATCTTATAGAGCCGCACCTGCAGTTCAATCTCATCAAGCGCCGTAATAACACGGTCTGCACAAGACTCTAACCCAATCGATATAATCCCCGCTGCGAGATTTTTGATCTCCTCATCAGCCTGCATCACAGTAAAAATCTCTATGATGCGTTTTGCAAGCGGTAATCGGGTATTTGGATTTTTATACTCCTCGGTTGCTTTAAGCTGAGCAAGAAACTCACAGACTATCGGTTCATTATCTTGAAAATCAACTTCAGGCGCTTTTATAGAAAGGTCATGGGCTTCGTTAATCCAAAACTGAAGCGCTTCAGAAAGTGTCTCGGCCACGTCTAGCCGCTCTCCATACGTTCTTTCGTAACAATTCAATAGCAATTCGATTACATGACTATTCTTTCTACAAAAATGACTTGTGCCGATAATTGCCAAAAAACCACTAGGGAGTGTGCGAATGGTTTGAAAAAGCCGAAATCTATCCTCTGAGCACTCTTCACAGAGCATCTGGCTTGTATCTTCTATAACTCTTCTCCTCTCAAGACGCTCCATTATCATCGCCTGATCCATGATTAGCGCAAGATCTTGAAGGTTTACATTACCTACGAGAAGCGGTTTTATATCTTCAAAAAGAGCCACTCGTTCAGCGCGCGGCGCACGAGCTGTCGCCATAAGCACATCTACAGTATAGCCAAAATAGGTTCCAAGAAAGCTCTTTACTTGCGTGTGGAGCTCTATAAGCTCTTCATGCGGTGTTACAGCCACAAGGCGTATAAAATTATCCACTGCGTTACACCACCAGATAGGCTCACGAAGAAGAGGCGCTGCCTTGTCAATTACCTGCCCTCTTTGCTCTGGAGCTAGCTCGCTCAGTGCTAAAAGGAGCTGTCCACGGTAAAAGCCAACTGAGGTGAGCTTTGCAAGAGGTACCAGCTGTTCTATTGTAGCCCTGTCCGTTTGAGCAACAGCTAAAAAGAGATTTGCAATATGATAGCTTTCAAGGCCAACAAGTAGAGGTTTACTTGATTCTATAACTTGACTACGTACATCGGCAGAAACCGCCGATACTGCCCATACCAGTTGTGGATACCCCCCTTCATCAATCTGCCCAAGATGGTTAATCAGTCCCTGTACATGCTGTATAACATCATACTGGTCAAAAAGCGGCACACCATGTAACGCATCAAGTACGGCACATCTCCAGACACCGCTACGCATCTTGCACGTGAGGGTCACGGCTGAATCTATGAGGGCTAATCGCTTGTTCGGAGCGATTTTCTTAATTTCGTAAATGGCATCAGAAATTTCGTACTCACCAATCTCATGTCCGCTTAGAAAAGCTTGTACGTGGCATACCATATCTTCACGCTCTTCGCGCTTAACTGTACGCAATGCTTCGAGAACAACGGAAACATAAGGGGTACCACCAAGTACGAGCAGCCTGCTTGTCTGCCCTACAAGCTCGGCTCTCTCCTCAAGAGGAATGCGCCACACAAAATTCAACAAATCTCTATCATCTCTATATCCAGAGCTTTTCTCTATAAGCGGCAGAGCTACGGTAACAACAGATTCCCTCTCATTAAGAGGCAAGGCAGCAATTGACTTTTTCATATCTTGAGAAAAACGAGAAAACAGTGATTCAGGACCACTATTTGGTATTACAGGTTCTAGTCCTATTCTATTAATACTACTCATACATTTCTCCGTTATTATGGTAAATTATACAAGAAACGTACTTTACATTTGAACTTTTTTCTATATTTTGTTATGCTTATCGCACCAATAGGAGGTATTCATGAACATTCCAGATATTAGACAGTCAGCTAAAAATTTATTTATAAGCGTCCCACTCAGCCCAGTTACATCTGCACTGTGCGTTGTAGGAACAGCGATTGGCTTAGTGGCATCAGCCGCTTCCATCATCACCGGCGGTGCATTTGGTGCGATCAATAGATTCGCCGATCGTCTTACCGCATCTCGAGGAATACTCGCTGCACCTTATCAAGCTGTAATTTCTGTGCTGAATACAAAACAGGAATATAGCTCCTACAAAGCAGGTGTAGTCACCTCAAAAACTGCCGGGCGTATGACACAACTTGCTCAAAGACTCATTCATTCGGAAAAACCTGTTGTGCGCGAACTTGGTTCACGAGCCATCCACCTTCTTGCAGCTGTTACCTATACAGTATCAAAGGTGTGCGACCTGGCAATTGGAGTATTTGCCGGAGCGGCGTCTCTTCTTTTACTTGGTCAAGCAGATAGAGTAAATGACTTTGCGAATCGTCATCTTATGTCAACTGGCGTTGTGTATGATGTGAGCAGAAGCCTTCGCGGCATTGTAAACCCACATCAATTCCAGGTGCCTTCACGCTTGGCTGACATACACTAATTGTCATTCTCGTGTTAGGACATTTGCAGCTTGCGCTCGCAAGCTGCAATTTCAAACTTCACTTTAGCGGAAAGTTCCCCCCAAAGCTCACATGATGATAAAGCCCTTTAGAATCATTAACTATAACATCAATATTTCTGAGATGCGTTGCGTGCAAAACTTTTATAGAGACATCCATAAAGAATTTGTAGACGCAGGCAATACGAGCTACACAGCCTGCCTCCCTTTTAAGCTCATCTCCTAACTGGTTGAGTAGCTGCTGTTCGGGCTCTTTTCTCTCTTCAATCTCTTCTCGCGTGACAGATGGCCCATCAGGATCTTGTGCATGATTCAACATCACCTTAGCATAGCCATTTTCTGCCTGTGGAAAACCATAAAAAAATCCAAACTCTTCACAAACCTTATCCACCTTTTTCGGCGTATTAAATTTGGCTGAAATTTGTACAGAGGCAATAGCCTGACTCTCTGTTGCAGTCACAACACTTGCTTCAATCCCTTGCCACATTGCCTGCAGGGCAGCTGATCCAGGTATAAACATTGACATCGATCTCTCCTATTATGTATTTAAATGGCTTTTTAATATATTTACAAACTGCCACACCTCATGGAAGGTATTGTACAGCGGTATTGGCGTGATACGCAAAATATTTGGCCGGCGAAAATCGCACATAATACCAGCTTGCTGCAGCGTTTGAAGTAGCTCTTCTGGTCGATCTTCAATTTTAATCGAAAGCTGACAGCCACGCTCAGCCGGAGTTATTATTTTTATTCTGTCAGAGGCAATCTCTTTGATGAGATATTCAAGATAGCCTGTTAATAAAAGCGACTTTGTTCTTAGTGCGCAAGTCCCTGCCCTATCAAAAAGCTCTAGAGATGCGCGAAGGGGCACCAAGGCAAAGATGGATGGGTTACTTATCTGCCAGCTATCTGCACTTTTTACAGGAACAAAATCGGGTTGAAGATGCAGCTGAAAGCGTGTATCTGGGTTATTTCCCCACCAGCCTGCAAAGCGGACAAGCCCATCATTTTCACAATGACGTTGATGCACAAACACACCACCAATAGCACCAGGACCAGAATTGAGGTATTTGTAGCTGCACCATGCGGCAAAGTCAACATTCCAGTCATGTAGCTGAAGCGGAACGTTGCCTATTGTGTGGGCAAGGTCAAAGCCGACTACGCAGCCCTTTTCATGGCCCTTTTTTGTGATTGCTTCCATATCGACAAACTGCCCCGTTAAATAGTTTACACCATTAAGGAGCACAAGCGCGATCGAGTCGCCCTCTCTATCCAAGATATCATAGATATCATCCATGCGGATGACCTCCTCACAATCACGGGGAGCCACAATAATCAAACTATCCTCTGCATCCACCCCACGAAATTGCATCTGGCTCTTGACAGCATAGGTATCTGATGAAAAGACTGGCGCCTCCATAAGTATCTTATAACGGTTTTCTGTCGGCTTATAAAATGAGACCAGCATAAGGTGTAGGTTCACGGTAAGAGAGTTCATGGCTACAACCTCTTCTGGATTTGCTCCTACAAGCTTTGCAAGGGACTGCTGCACAAGCGTGTGGTAGCTATACCACGGCGCATCTTCTTTAAAATGGCCCTCAACACCAAGCGTCGCCCATGCTGTGAGTTCGTTCTGCATAAGAACAGCGGCTTTTTTAGGCTGCAGCCCAAGTGAGTGACCGCAAAGATAGATCTGGTTTTCTGGATAGTGAAACTCATCTCTCAGTGAGGCAAGAGGATCTTTGAGATCACACTCGAGGGCAAACGATTCATCAGATCTATATTCCATCGCATCAAGCGTACACAGACAAGAGAGCATTAGGCAAAAAATCTTTTTCATAAAAATCTCACAAGTTAAAAAGCTCACAAGTTAAAAAGCTCACAGGTTAAAAAAAGCGTGAAGACTAGCTAAAAATAGCCCTTGCGTCAATAGATGAAATAGTTGCATACTACAACTAATGAACAGCATAGAAGAATTACGACATAACGCAAGACTCGTTGTACGCGAGCTTGGCCTTCTTGCCGATGCCTATCAAAACATCGGCGTTACGCTCGCCGAGCGCCACCTACTTATTGAGCTTAAGGCTCAAGATAACCATACGGTAAAATCGATTGCAGCACTCCTTCTACTTGAAAAGTCATCGGCAAGCCGTCTGATTGCACGAGCTGTAAAAAAGGGTTTTGTAACCTACAAAGATGATTCTGCCGACAAAAGAAGACGCCCCCTCGAAATTACCGCAAAAGGCCTTGAGACACTCAAAGCTTTTGAAACAGTGGCCCAAAAGCAGGTGGTTGATGCGCTAAGTTTTTTATCGACCGATGAAGCCGATAAGGTCTTTCAAGGCATGGCCCTCTTTGCCAAAGCCCTCAAAAAAGCACGCGAATGACTTTTACGACAATCTCGGCGAATATGCTTGTACAACGGGGTTAGATAGGGCAAGGTGGGCAAGATCGTCGCGGGAGCTTAGGCCAAAGCGGTTTTTTATCGAATTGAGGTGCGTTTCAACGGTGCGAACCGAAAGGTCAAGCATTGTGCCTATTTGGGGCCAGCTAAAGCCTTTGGCATGAAGTGCAAGGCAGTCAAGCTCACGAAAGGTGAGCGTAGATTGAATGTTTTTGTAGCGGCATTCAATAGATCGCTCAGGATAAAAGGTCTTTTCTTCAGACGCAAAATATTCTTGAGGAAGATGCATTGGATTATCGATTGCATGGCCGATGAGGTTGCGCTGCATAAATTCAAAATTTTTTATCCAGCTCTGAAGATCATCTTTATGCTGTAGATAGTAGTTTGCAGGATTTTCAACTGGATACTTTCGAAAAATTGTCACCGCTTGGATCACATCGTAGTAGCGATTGGCAAAGGTAAAGCCATCAAAACAGCGAGAAGCCTTTGTAAAATCGGCAATTTCCTTATCAAGCTTCCAATCTTCCCACAAAATGGTGTACTTTTGAACTTCTTGTCCAACCTCATTCCATCCGGTACGAGTAGGGAGCTCCTCTCCCCAATAGTCCATCGCATAGGGCACGTTATTGGTAAGAAAGACAAGCTCACCCTTCTTTGTCAAACGAATGTAATAAAAATTAGCTATATCATGTTTATCAAGAAATGGCTTGCAAATCCGATTAATTTCTTTTGCCCCATCTGTAAAACAGAATGAAGTAGCGGCTTCTTGTAAAAAATCTTTCAACATAACCAACCAGTATAGGGCATAACATCCGCAACTACAACGGATCTTTTCTGAACTCGGGGCTTTTATCCTTTTAGCAAAAAGGAGAACCACTATGACATATATTTTAGGTAATGCCCCAACTGCTGAATTTCGTCTGCAGCTGCTCGATGAACTTACCTCCCCTCCATTTGTTAAGGCAGTTAAAAAACTACTGCCAAAGCAAAACATGCGCATAGTTATTCTTGGCTGCGGTAGCGGCCATCTAGAAGCGCGACTTGCTCAAATTTTTTCTAATTGCCACTTTATTGGCATCGATATTTCAAAAGCTCGCTTGGCAGAAGCCAAGGCGAGAGTAGTGCAGCTTACAACAACAAATACCTTTGAATTCATTGAGGGTGATCTCACCAAAATGGAGCCTATTGCCTGCGATATTTTGATTTCGCGCTTTGTGCTTTCGCATCTTCAAGACCCTGAAGCGGTGCTGGCAAAATTTAGCTCAAGTGTACGTTCCAGAGGCTATGTATGCATTGAAGAGCACGCATCAGATGGTAAAGAATACTACTCTAATACACGTGATGTGGGCTATGAAAGCTTTGTAAGGGCTGTTGACATTCAGATCCAAGCACAAAAAAGCCACTTTGACACAAGCTTAAAGCTCTTTTCAAATCCACCAGGCAAAGTGATTCATCGGCATATCACACAACCCATTTTAGATAGTGCCCGAACCAAATCGATTCTTCGCTTAGGCCTACAAGAGGCGCCTCACCTAGTTCCCGAGAGCGCTGCCCTTATTTCTGCCCTACACGCCTTCGAGCAGGATGACAAAGCCTACGGGCTCTACATGCGCTACCTCGCATTCATCACTCAGATTACCTAACGAAGGCCTGAAGGGCCGTCATATCATAGCCTAGGTCGAAGCGAAGCGGAGGCCTAGGTATACGATGTCAAAGATATTATGAGTCCTGAAGGGACGACATGAATGCCGCCCTTTCAGGGCTCTATAAACGGAAATACCTGATCCTAGGCCTCCGCTTCGCTACGACCTAGGCTATAAAATGCCGGCCTTTCAGGCCTGAAGAGATTAAGATCAAGATCATGATTAAGATTAAGAGAAATACCTACTCATTACAGCTTTTGGAGGCGTAAGGTATTGAGACCCACAAAGAGGGTTGAGAGAAGCATGTAAACGGCTGCATAAACTGGACCGATTACACCAAAGAGCGCAAG
>JAFEGT010000102.1 GCA_018239765.1 Verrucomicrobiota bacterium | reverse complement strand
GAGCCTGCGGTAGTTCCTCAACCTCTGTTGCCAACAGCTCAAGCGCCTACAGCACCTCAAGTTATCGAAAAAAGTGTTGCCCCAACTCAAGAAGTTGTTGTGCCTGCAGCTCCTGTTCCTACAGCACCTATTCCTGCTGCACCTGTTCCTGTAGCTCCTGTTGCTACATTACCTGCTTCTACTGCTCCTGCAGCATCTGCAGCAATAGTGGCACCGACAGCACCTACTGCAGCGGTTTTGCCTACAGCTCCTGCGGCGCCTACTGCACCCACAGCTCCAGCGGCAGCTCCTACAGCACCAGAGATTCCTGAAAGACTCAAAGCATCGCAGGGCGAAGCTCAAAAGCTCCTTACTATTATCGATACTCCGCCGGTGCAAAAAGAGTCTGTAGAAGGAGAGCCTGTACAAGAAAAAGAACAGGTACCAACTCTTCCTGAAGCGACTCACGCAGAGATTGCTGACAATAGTGACCAGATAGATTTTTTTAAGCTATTTGACTCATTTGCAGCTCAGCCTGCTCAAGATGACGAGATAAATGATGATGCTGAAACAGCGCCAGATCTCCAAGATAATAGCACTCCGCCAGATGAAAGCTTTGAGATGCCAGAGTATGAATTTAATACTCCTCCTCCAGCAGATAGGCAGGCTCCACAAGCTATCGTAGCAGATAATGATGATGCTGAAACTGCGCCTGATCTTAAAGATAACAGCACTCCGCCTGATCAAAATTTTGAGATGCCGGAAAATGAGTTTAACGCACCTCCTGCAGAAGACAAGCAGGCTCCTGAAGTAATTATAGCAGATAATGATGGCTACGATAGTGATGGTGACGAAGCTGAAGATGATATCGATGCAGATGATGAGCAAGATGATGATCAAGTAGAAGAGGTTGCAGTTGTAGCAACAGAAGAGCCGGCCAAACCGGCGGAGCCTTCTTGGTGGGATCGTCTCTTTAAAAAGGATGAAACTGCACCTGCTACTGAACCAACAGCTCCCCAAGAGATCGCGGAGCTTGACGTTGCTGATGATGAAGCAGCTCAAGCAGAATCAGAAGTTCAGCCAGAACCAGAAGAGCCTAAAACAGAGTCTTCACCTTCTTGGTGGGATCGTCTGTTCAAAAAGAGTGAAGCGACAGCAAAAACGGACGATGTTGTAGCGGTTGATACTCAAGAGCAACCTAGCGAAACACAATCTACAGCTCTACAAGAAGCAACTGCGCAAGAAACAACCACACAAGAAACAAACACACAAGAAACAACTACACAAGATGAAAGTGCACAAAACGAGACTTTAGAAAAGTTCTGGTGGCAGCGTATGTTCTCATCGAAGAAAGATGAAGCGCAGGCTCTCGCTCCTGAGCAGCATGATGAAGTAGTAGCACTTGAAAATCAAAATCTTGAAAATCAACACCTTGAAGATCAAAATAACGTAGTAGAAAAGGCGGCCCCTGAGCAAGCGGCTTCACAATCTTCATCTTGGTGGGATCGTCTTTTTAGCGCGAAAAAGTCACCTAATGCAGAAGTAGTTGATGAGAGTGTCGTTGCAGAAGTGGCGCCAGCACCTATTCCTGATGTTCAGCCTCAAACCCCTGCTCAACAAGAGCCAACACAAGAGAATGCAACACAAGAGAATGCAATCCAAGATAATGTCCAGATTGTAGAAGAAGATGCAGCGGAACCTCAGCAATCTGAACCTAGCAAATCTCCATCTTGGTGGGATCGCATGTTCAACTCCAAAAAAGAGGAACCGATTCAGCCTCAAGATGCAACAGAGGAACTTACTCTTGCAGAAGAGCCAGCGGTAGAGCAGCCGGTAGAGCCGACAGCACCAAAAGAGCCATCAACCCCTTCATGGCATGATCGTGTTTTTGGTTCAGACAAAAATGAAACAGCTCCTCAAGAGGTTCTTGTTGTAGAAGATGAGATGACTCAAGCAGCAGCTGAGCCAGAAACTCAACCAACACAAGTTCAGCCAGAAGAGCCGCAAACAGATTCGCAACCTACCTCTTCTCAAGCTACTTCCTCCCAAACTACCTCTTCTCAAGCTTCTTGGTGGGATCGCATGTTTAAAAAGAGTGAAGCTCAAGCCCCGGCTGAAGCTCCACAAGAGGTGGCTGTTGTAGAAGAGCCTGCAGCTGAAACAGAAACTCAACAAACTCAGCCTATAGAAAAATCTGTAGCACCGGAAGTGGCACTTGTAGAAGATAACATGATCGAAGCCGCTCCTGTTGCTGAGGTTCAACCGCAAGAAGCACAAACAGATTCCCAAGCTACATCTTCCCAACCTACCTCTTCTCAATCTTCTTGGTGGGATCGCATGTTTAAAAAGAGTGAAGCTCAAGCCCCGGCTGAAGCTCCACAAGAGATTGCGGTAGTAGAAGATACTCAGCCTGAATCTCAAGGTCAACCTGCAGAAGAGCAGGCTCCTGAAGTTATGCTTGTTGAAGATTCAATGGAGCAGGCAGAACCTGTTGTTGAAGCTCAGCCAGAAGAGCCCAAATCTGATTCCGCGCCTACTGGTTCACAAGCTTCCTGGTGGGATCGCATGTTTAAGAAAAATGATTCTAAACAGGAGCAAGCTCCAGCAGAAGCTCAGCCGGAAGTTGCCCTCGTAGAAGACTCAATGGAGCAAGTAGAACCTGTTGTTGAAGCTCAACCAGCGGAGCCCAAATCTGATTCCACACCTTCGTGGTGGGATCGCATGTTTAAGAAGGATGATTCTAAACAAGAGCAAGCCCCAGCAGAAGCTCAGCCGGAAGTTGCCCTCGTAGAAGACTCAATGGAGCAGGCAGAACCTGTTGTTGAAGCTCAACCAGAGGAGCCCAAATCTGATTCCACGCCTTCGTGGTGGGATCGCATGTTTAAGAAAGATGATTCTAAACAAGCGCGAGCTCCAACAGAAGCCCAGCCGGAAGTTGCCCTTGTAGAAGATGATACAGAACAAGCAGCACCTGAAACTGAAGCCCAACCTGAAGATGCCAAAGCCTCATGGTTAGACCGCTTGTTCAAAAAAGATGAAACCCCGGCTTCCCAGCAAGCTCAACAGGTAGCAGACCTGGAAGGTGATCAGGAAGTTCAACAAGAAGCTAATCAAGAAGCTAACCAAGCAGCTCAACAAGAAGTTGCTCTTGTAGAAGAAGACCAACTGCAAGAAAGTTCGCAAGAGCCAGAAGAAGCTTCCCAGAATGCTTCCCAGAATGCTTCATGGTGGAATCGCCTATTCACATCCAATGACGCCGCGGACGAAACAGAACAAGAAGCAGCTCCTCAGCAAGGTGAGCAGTATCTTGAATCTGAACCTCATGTGGTTGTAATTGATGAATCGAAAACAAATCCGCCGCCAAAATCTTCTTGGTGGGAAGGCTTTTTTAAATCTCGCGAAGCGCAACCTGAAGAAGAAGAGCTTGTGCAGTATGACCCAGAGCCTTCTAACGAAATGGTAGAAGAGACTGTACCTGAAACTGAAAGTGCTGAAGATTGGTGGCGTCGTATATTTGCAGAAAAGCAAGCTGAAGATGCAGCACAAGAAGCAGCGGAACAAGAAGCGGCAGAAATTCAAGCTGCTGCCGAGATTCAAGCTGCAGAAATTCAAGCCGCTTCGGCTGCATTAGTGGCACAAGCCCAATCAGATGATGGTGATATTGAACAGCAAGATAGCAGCGGTCCACAAGAGGAGCGTCAACCAATAGCTTCTGCTGCCGATCAAAATGATGATGATGGGGACGATGAAGAGCACGACGCTGCATATTTTCCAAATATTGCCTCGGAGCATTCGCAAATCGATACTGATGAAGCGATTGGTAAAGATGAAGCGCAGTCAGATCCGGTGCTGAAGTCGCTCTATAGTGAGCCATTGAGCTGGATGCAGACTCGTTCAGCAGTTCCTGCTGCTGGCACATGGGGTAGCGATTCAGAAGAAGCTGAAGTCAACGAGCCAGTTGTTGATATTGACACTGAAGAAGAGCTTATCTACGACGAAACCGAATAGGATATGCAGGATAGTCAGGATAAGCAGAACGAACAGGATGTGCATGATCGGCTAACGCCGGCAAGATAGACAGGATAAATACCAAACAAAATAAAAGCCAAACAGGTTAAATACCGAACGATAAGAAGGATATAACGATAGGAACGATAAAAAACAAACAATTATCGTTCCTATCGTTATATCCTTCTTATCGTTAATGTTTTAGTTCGCTCATCTTCTTTATCTTGCTCATCTTTATCTTGCTTATCTTGCCGGCGATAGCCGATCATGCGCATACTGTTATTTTTTTCTTTTTTGTTTGTAAAAAATTTGCCCATAAAGTACAAAGGTGTGAACCATAACCTTTTACTTAATGGAGCTTCATGATTATGAACCGCCTTTTACGTTTTTTTCTCTGGACCGTTGCACTGTCACTCACTGCATCGGGCTATGCTGCGCCTCCGAAAGGCTTTAAGCTAACCGCACCTGCTCAAATTGATCACCTCAAACGAAAAAATGTGCTAAAGACTCAGGCTCGTAAGCCTGTAAAACAGCAGCATCACCATCATCACTGCGATCCAACTTCTCCTGTAACACAATTGCAGCCGGCATATCCTTGGGAAGTGGTTGTAGATAATAAACAGACCTTTCGCTTTATTGTGATGAACTACTTTACCGATCTCTTTGACCAAACAGAGGTAGAGACGGTTTCAAAAGCAGCTCAAGACTATATAAACAAGTATTTCTTCCCAAGCTGGCGAGTACAGGCGACTGTTGAGTTCTTCGTCCCGCCAAGCATGGCTGCTCTTGCTGAGCAGTTTGTGATTCCAGGATCGTACGTTACAGCTATTCCTCAGGCAGGAACCTATGTGCCAATCTTTCTTGTAGATCAGTTTTCAGAAAATGTTGAACCTGATTTTGCGACAGCTGTTCATGGTTCTGTTTCTGGTATAGTTATGAATGGCTACAGCCATCTTGTTTACTTAAGCGATGATGATACTCAGGGCATCTATCCAAACTTACCGTTTGGTACGCCATGGATTGTTATTCCTGCAGGTACTGTAGAGAGCGGTAACGGCATCAATGCGGCAGTTGCTTTCAATCAGTCTACCGGTCAAGGCCCAACAGATTTTTACAGTGAACTTGCTCTTACACTTGCTCATGAAATGATAGAGGTTATGGTAAATCCAACAGGTTTACTCTATACAATCGCTGGAAATCCACTTGGTTTTGGTGTTCCTGAAGGCACTCCAACTCGTAACCAGTTTTATCTGCACGAAGCAGTAGATCCCGTTTCACATGGTAACGACAACCTCCTAGAGTTTCAGGGATGGTTAATGCCAAACTTTGTTCTGCCTGCATACTTCTTTCCTTTTGCAAATGAAGTTTCTCACGACACCGCCCGCTATGACCTTTTGGGACATGTAGCTGGGCCATTTCAGCCGCATAAAGGCACTCAGTTTGTTATCTATCAGGATCAACTTTTTGGCGATCTTACGGAGCTATCTGTAGGTCAGTATGAATCTACTGTAGATGATCCAGGCATTACCACATTCACCTCCTTTGGATCGATTTATGAATATGAAGGCTGGGGTTTATTGGCAGATACAGAATATCGCCAAGATACCAAAGACAAAATTGTTCCCTATGGTGAGCGCAACGCAAAAGTTTCTAATATGGATGTAAAGCACGCTGTGCGCGTCTTATCTGGATCTCATGTTGGTGCACGTAAGCCATTAAAACAGGCTCCTATGGCTAAAGCACAATCAAAACATCAAGCCAAATTTGCAAGTGGGGTGCTGACACCGGAAGATTTTCCATGTGGAGAGCTAACAGAGCCCTATCTGTTGCCATTTCAGTATATCGATGATAATGGCTTTCTTACACAGCGCTATTTGATTGTAAACTACTTGCCAGTCTTTTTGATTCCAGAACAGATCGATGCAGCAATTCCTGTAATGGAAAAATATTTCCAGGAAAACTTTTTGCCCTACTGGAACCGCAAGGTTGATATTATTGGCAACGTGACAATCGCAACACCTAATGATCCAATACCAGATTATGATGGAACGTTTGTTCCGATGTTTGTGATTCCAGATGAGTTTTTTGATCTTGATTCATTTGGCGCAGATGCCATTACGGCAGGTGCGTTCAATACAAATAATAACCTGAACCCCTATTCGGGTCCACAGATTAGTGATTACTGGAAGCCATTTGGCGGCTACACTGTGCCAGATCTTCTTCTTGGAAATCCCTATCTTATCTTCCCGCGCCATAATATTGCAGGACAGGTTGATGTAGTTGCAAAAGTTGGCGATACAGTCGTAGCAGGTCCATTTATTGCTGTACCTCTGGGAAGTGCTGATCCTGCAGATCTTCCTTTTGCAGCAGAAGGTGCTATTGCCGATCCGCTTGATGCCTGCTTCCCGCTTACCCCAGGAAGTATGGATGGTAAAATCGGCTTAAATATCCGCGAAGGCTGCAATAGCTTGGTATATCCCAATAATATGGCAGATGCCGGTGCTATAGCTACTCTTACAGGATGGGTTGGAGGTGCTACAGGCTTTAGTGGTAGTGGTGCTCTCGTATTTGGTGCTACTATGAGTCAGCCGGATATGGAAGCTCTGATGGCGGCGGTTGAAGCCAATCCAACGGCTATAATTTCTATCAGTACCCTGCATGGAGGACTCACCGATATCCAAACCTTTGTGGGTGTTGAGACGCATGAGCTTGCCGAGCTATTGGTGGATCCAACGTATGGTGATTTTATAGTCTACAGCAACCCTCCGACAGATCGTGCGGTGCTTTTTGTGCAGTATGAAACTGCCGATACCATGGAGCGATTGGCTGAAATGATCACTGATGGCGTAAACTCCTATGTAGCAAATCCATTTAACTTGCCTGCCTATTTTGTGCCAAATCTTCGCACAAATAACTACGATGATCTTGGGATGTGCTGGAGAGCGTTAATTCCGCTTTCTCGCGACCAGATCTTGTGGCAGCAAGAGGGTGGACCAACAAGTATTGCTTCTACCTATGGACTCTTGGAGTCAAGTGTTGGAGATCTTGACTTTCAAAACTCTGGAAGCATCTTTAATCTTCATACCTTTGTTGCGCCATTTGATACACCGTCATATGAAAATCCCGATCCGGAGATTCCTATGGACGAGTCGCCCTTGGCTCCGATCTATGAGGAGCTTCAGACTCTCGATAGCGTGATTCTGCTTTAAGCTAGAACAGCACTAGTGCCCATTCCTGGGCGCTAGTGCATTTTATCAACAAGAACAGGATGTGCATGATCGGCTAACGCCGGCATGATAAGCAGGATAAAAGCATTAAAGATAAAAAATATATAACGATAAAAAACAAATAATTATCATTCCTGTCGTTCTATCGTTTATCTTTTGGTATTTTATCCTGTCTATCTTGCCGGCGTTAGCCGATCATGCGCATCCTGTTATTTTTTATTTAACCTTAGCTTGATATATACGCCTGCCGATCATGCGCATCCTGTTAAATTTACTCAAGCCAGATTAGCGACAAATGCCTGCCACACAGCCTATCTCTGCGGTAGGAGTAAAAGAGCTCACTATCAGAATAGGTGCATGTTTCAGCAAGTTCTATGTTCTCTTGTAGCACACCTTCAGATTCTAACTGCCAACGTGCAATTTCCCAGAGATTTACGTAGTTGTTTTCATCCTTAAATCGCCAAAACGCTTCAGGAAGCTCAGTCCGATAGTTTTTAAACTCGGCTTTATTTGGCCCAAGACTTGGCGAGATGCAGACAATAAGATCTTCAGGCCTCGTGCCGTACTCGTTTTGCATCTTTACAATTGTCTCTTTGTAGATGTTTTGGCAGTTGCCACGCCAGCCCGCATGGACAGAAGCAATAGCTTTATGTACGGGATCATAAAAAAGAGCCGCTTGGCAGTCAGCATGCTGCATACTGAGAGCAACGCCTTTAAGATTCGTTACAAGTCCATCACAAGAATCTACTCTTGATGCGTCTATCTCTTTAACAGCCCGTACAGATGCGCCATGAACCTGATTTGCTTCAACAATAGGCACGGTAAGGCCGATGGCTCGAAATGCCTTTTCTCTATTTTCACGTACATGCTCGACACTATCGCCCACATGTTCGCTTAAATTAAGGCCTCTAAAGTTACCAGTACTGCTCCCACCCTTTCTTGTGAAGACCGCATGGCGCACTTCAGGATGGTTTTTAAGCAGTGAATACTCAAACCATGAAACGGAATTGTGTTCTTTTTTTATCATTGGTTGAAAATAACTCGATTTGCCCCTAGGATAGAGGAAAGGTTCATTTAATGAAAATACGTCTTGCGACACTCCTACTTCTGCTTCTTCTTTGTATAGCCTGTTTTGGGAAAAAGCCCTCAAATAAGCTCTACACCATCTTTCGCTCAAATAACATCGAAGGAATTAACCTGCAGGGAAAAGAGACAAGTGTTCAGGGGTTTACGGATGACCTTCTGTTTGAAATAGCAAGAAACCAGGGCGTACGGTTCAAAATTACCACACTTGATCATGGTAAGACAGGTTCTCTTATCGAGATGACAGGTGCCGATGCTGTAGTAGGACCCGTCGATGCAACGCTTCAAAATCGTAAGTTCTTTTCAATTTCTGATCCGTTTTACACATTTGGACCTGTTGTTGTAATGCGCATACAAGATAGCTACAAGAATGTGGACACATTAAAAAACAAGGTGGTGGGATTTGACCGCGCCTATGCTGGCCTCATACAAAATAGCGAAGATCTTTCCTTTATTCTGAAGCCCTACGATCAGATGACGTACGCCATGGAAGATCTTGTAAATGGTAAGATAGATGCTGTAATTCTTGATTCAATACGCGCCTACCAGCTTGTGGGCAGCTTTTATGCAAATACCCTCAAGGTTGCAAGTGCACCTTTAATTATCACAAACTTCTGCCTTATAGTAAAAAAGGGACAGTATGACGAGCTGATCCCAATTTTTAACGATGGGCTAAAAGAGCTAAAAGCCAAAGGGCTCTATCAGAAGATGCTAGACTATTGGGGCCTTGTCGACCCCTTATATAGTCATGAATCGACTTAAATCTTTTTCAGTCGGGTAATAACCTCTTCCATGTCCCTGACCATGCTGAGATCAACGCAGCTGCCTTCTACAAATTCTCTAGATTGTTGAAGAGTTTTGCATTCACGTTCAAGCGATGCTTTTGGAAAGTTTTGGCTTTGGCAAGCCAAATCGAGATCTTTACCAATTTCGGGTGAAATTTTTAAGCCTGTTTTATCCAGATGCTGCCATTGAGAAGGCTCTTCAAAAGGGCATAGGCCTTGATATATATGTGCAAAGGTATCACCATATTCTCTACGAAATGCACCTAAGAAGTTTTGTGATTCTTGGGGATCTACCCAAGGAGAGGTTACAATCATGCTGCAACCGTGATGTATTTTTTTTGCAAGATCAATAAGTGCTTGATGGCCATTTGCGCTCTCTGTAGGTATTACAAGGGATGACCCGAGGACGGGCTTGATGCTGCCCTTATTAAAAATCTGCAATGCTCTCTCTACAGACACTGAAGAATTAGGGCCAGAGGCAAAGAAGTAGCCTGCGATGTTATAATGACTGCCTTCTGCCCGTAGCTCTTCAAGATCCTGCTCTGTTTTCCCACTAAGAATTATCTGTGCAATAACAGGTTTTTCTGTGGCTCTTTGAAGGAGTGCTGCAGCTTCAAGTGGCTTACCAAGTGTAATAAAGCCATCGGCCTTTACGCTATCTGCAAGAAGGTGAGCCCAGTTGCTAAAACCCGATTCCGGTGGAACCACATCGGGTACAGAGACCTTTGCAAAGAGAGTTCTTCCTGCCCAGAATGAGCCGAGCTTTGGTAGTTCTTGTGTGGCTGATCGAACGATTGTTGAGCCAATTCCAGCTGTCATAGTTCCTCCATAAAAAAGAGCGAACGTTATACTTATTCACAGCTTGAAAATCAAGGATGAACTCTTACAGCAACGAAATTGGCGTGCTCTCTAAATAGGCCCGTTTTACGCGATCAAAGAGCTGCTGGTCTATTGGGCATGTTTTTAAATCCCAAATATTTTTGCAGTACTCCATAATCGAGCGGTCGGTAGAAAACTTTCCCATACCTGCAATATTGTGCAGTGCATATTCTGCCCATTTAAGAGGATTGCTATAGAGCTCATCAACGCTCTTTTGTGTTTTGCAGTACTCTTCTAGGTCTTTAAGTACAAAATAGCGATCTGGCTGCGAGCCGTAGCTGCCCTCTAAAAGCGCATAGTAGAGCGAACTTAGAGATTGATGTTCTGATTCTTGCGAGGTGAGTGAATGGTCGCGAAGAGAGTCTACAGCGCGTTTGATCTTGGGATTAGATTGGTAAATATCCCACGCTTTATAGCTCTGTTTTGCCTTCATATCGGCAATTTCGTCGCTTGAGCAGCCAAAGCGGAAGGGCCACCATGCGTCAGTTACTTCTTGTCGCATTTCAATATTGGCGCCATCTTCAGTACCTATGGTAAGCGCGCCATTCATCGCAAATTTCATATTGCCGGTACCCGATGCTTCAAGCCCGGCGGTCGAGATCTGTTCAGAGAGGTCGGTAGCTGGTATAATAAGCTCAGCTTTAGATACGTTGTAGTTTTCTATGTAGACAACATTTAAAAACTGGCTTGCAATAGGGTCTCGGTTGATTTTCTTTTCAAGGCAGCAGATGAGGTGAATAATCGTTTTTGCAATTTCATAGCTCGCTGCGGCTTTACCTGCAAAGATAACAAGGCGCTTTACGTGCGGGCCAGAGGGGTTATCAAGTATCTCATGATAGCGCATGATAACCTGTAGGGCGTTTAAGAGCTGTCTTTTGTACTCATGAACGCGCTTCGCTTGCGTGTCAAAGAGCGCGCCAGCATCCATGATGACATCAGATTC
>JAFEGT010000101.1 GCA_018239765.1 Verrucomicrobiota bacterium | reverse complement strand
GATTGGCCATAGCGATCATGAAGCACTCTTGCGTACTCTTCAGTAAGTCCCTTAGATGATGGATCTTTTGCTCTATGTAGAAGATGGGCTCGAAAACCTTCTTGTATTTTTGGAAGCTGGTCTGGGGTTTCTAACAAGAGATCACTGGGATGGCCGAAAGATACGTTCATATAAACTCCGTTTTTATTTATTAAAAAATGTGGTGCAAGGACGTCCTGGATTGGCGATACAGGCGCGCACGGTAGCCTCAGTGCCATAAATGATGAGCTTTTTCTTGGCACGCGTAATAGCCGTATAGAGCATTTTGCGACCAAAGCTCTCAGAGCCCTCTGGTAAGTACAGGACAACTTCTCCAAACTCGCTACCTTGGCTTTTATGTACAGAAAGGCAGTACGCCGTTTCGTAGGAAGAGAGGAGAATTTTAGGTATAGCGATCCCATCAAAATAGGCAGTGTCATATGAGAGAATGCCTACCTGGCCATTGGTAAGGCCAAGCGCATAGTCATTCTTTGTAATAATAATAGGTTCTAAGTGGGTAGGAGAGTCCTCTTTCATCTGACGATTGATTCGCTCACAGCCATAGCGCTGGGGACATAACAGGCGCGTTTGAGAGAGTAAGATAAAAAATTCCTCAACGGTTTGAGGTGTGTAAAACTGCTTTACATATGACTCTGGGCTAAAATCTGACCGAAGATCAATGTAGGACAACGCAGCATCAGCATTACCTTCCAGCACATACCGTGCAAGATCGATAATATCATTGTTTTCTTGACGCTTCACCGTTGTAAGCCTGCCCTGCGGTGTGACAAACGAAACAAAAGGCTCGCCAGGCTCAATCGGCGGAAGCTGATTTGGATCACCCAAAAAAACGATGCGGGCACCATCGGCAACCGCGGAAAGAAGTTTTACACAAAGGCTCGCATCGATCATCGAGCTTTCGTCGATAATAAGAAGATCGTAAGGAAGTAGATCTCTTCGCTGCTGCTTTTGCCTTACCCCCAAAAGGGCATGAATCGTTTTTGATTCAAGATTTGTTACGCCGCATGCTCTTTCTATACTTGCTAAAAGATTTGCCGCCGCCTTTCCTGTAGGTGCTGCAAGGGCAACGCGGGCAGTGGGATGCTGAGCCAAAAATAGCTTTACAAGCCAGCCTGCAGTGTAGGTTTTACCGGTACCCGGCCCGCCCCAAATGCAGGAAAGACAGCACGTAAGCGCCTGCCGTATAGCTGCTGCCTGTTCAGGCAGAAGATTTGCGGAGAGTAGCTCTGCCTCATCCACTAAGAGATGAGGCTTCATCTCCATAAATTTATTGTAGAGAAGAGATAGCTCTTGTGTGACGCGATAGGCAGCTTCAAAGTAGAGTTTGCCATCCTTCTGCACAATGTAGGGAGAATCAGGTAGCGGCTGATCTATAGGAATAAAAAGCTCACCTTCACGATAGTGGGTTGCAAGTGTAAGAAAGAGTGGATTATCGCCTCCAGAGGCTTTCGAAAGCTCTTTTGCCGTAATAAGATCTATCGCTACCTGTTCATCCATAACGCAAAAGCCCCCTCTGAGTATAACAACCACAAAAAAGGAAAGAACAAGATAGGAAAGAACAAGATAAGAATAGAACAGGATGCGCAGGATCGGCGAGCCGGCAGGATAGGCAGGATAAATTCCGAACGATAAAAAGGATAGAACGATAGGAACGATAAAAACAAATAATTATTGCCCCTATCCTTATATCATTTATATTTTGGCATTTTATCCTGCCCATCCTGTTGTTGGCTACCCAGCGGTAAACTCTACCCATAACGCAGCACTCCTTCAGGTAGACCCCGTAAGAAAACAAAATAAAAGCCGCCAAATTCTTTTGACGTATACTTTAGCAGTGCGTCGGTATAGAGCTTTGCCTGCAAGCCATAATTTTGCAGCTCAACTTCAGCCTGTAAAGCCTCTTTACAGTAGCTTTCCAAGGCGTTTGACTTCCAGTCAACAAGATAGAGCTTCTCATTATGCTCAAAGAGCAGATCGACCGAACCGCGCACATACTTTTTGCCATCATCTGTTGTATAAAAGGGCACCTCAAAACGCATAAGGGCAGGATCAACATCAGCAAGAGAAAACCCATCAAGCTGCACAGCGCGAGCCTGCTTAAGCATCAACGAAACCTCTTCATCAAAACCCTCAAGCGGCGTACCGAAGAGATCTAGCTCTTTATTAGCCAGAAGTTCATGAAGCAGTATGCCAACCTCTATCCCTGTAGGAAGTGCATGTTCCTGCATAGTCTTTGCTACATGGCGACTTTGGCTTGAAAACGACTGAAGCTGATATTTTTTTGCAGCAAGCTCAAGCGGCTCAACAAGAAGAGGGAACGTAGTCGATGCCTCTTTTTGATAAGAGGGTACACTTTGATCAGGCTGTAGCGTGCATGCTGTTATAGGCCCACCAACAAGTGATTGGACGCTTTTATGCTGCAAAAACAGTTCCATAGCTGATGCCATACCAGCTGCTATTGGGCGAGCATCAAGCTCATAGGCAACAGGAAGATAGAGCCTTCTTTTTGCACGCGTTGCACCTACATAAAACTGACGCAGCTTTTCTGCATCAAATTCAGCACTGTCGCCATCTACCTGTGGAGGCCGATTTGCAAGACCCAAAGCAAATACCACTTCAAATTCCAATCCCTTGCTTGCATGCAGGGTAAGAATTTGAACCGCCTTCACATTGGGGTCATAGCGACACGAAAGCTGCTCTTTTTCTCTCTCAAGGCCATGAAGATAGTCTAAAAGCATATCTGGAGAGTCTGCATGATTTGAAGCAAGCTCTACAAGATATTCTAGATCAGATAAAAACTCTTTATTATGCCACAAAAGCTCTTTCAGAGTAACAGCAAGGCCTGGCCAGCTATTTTGTAAAAAACCCTGCACGAGCCGCGCAAGGTGAAATCTATCACCCTTCAGTTTTAGAAGATGTTCAACATGCTCTGCCCAGAAATAAAGATCTTCTTGAAGCTGCATACAGCGCGCACTCGAATAGCAGAATGGCTCATGCAACACGAGATTTACAAGAGCACGCCTATCACGTACATTTGCTATACAGGCAACAAGCCTTTCTAGGAATCTGCACGCCTCTGATTCTACAACGCTTCTTTTCTTCCAGGAATGAGTTGGCACGCCGCGCTCTTCTAAGTACTGCTCCACGCGCGCTGCCTGGTGGCGATCTTTTACTAAAATAGCAAACTGCTCATGCGGCAAGCCGAGAGCAGTAATCTCTTTTAGGATATAGGGATAAAAATAGTCGGTCTCAAGCTCTTCTGTGGGCCATTTTTTCTTTCTTCCACGCGCAAGCGATGCTTGAAAAAAGTGAATCGCCCCCACGCCCTCAGTGCGCAAATTGCTCGAGCGATTGGCCGACTCAATATGAGGCACATCAAGATGAATGCCAAGTTTTGGCAAGGCAAATAGTGGAGAGTTGCTAAAAAGCGTGTTAAGCCCCTCTACAAGATCACTACTTGATCGAAAATTTGTTGTAAGACTTACTATGGCCTGATTGTCGATCGACTTTGCCTGCATGTAGCAGTAGACATCTGCCTGCCTAAACGAATAGATGGCCTGTTTAGGGTCACCTACAAGATACAAAACACCATGCCAGTTGCTTGTAAAAAGCGCCTGCATAATATTCCATTGCCTAGGATCTGTATCTTGAAATTCATCAACAATAACGCAGGAAAAACGCTTCTTGAGATAGTGCGTGAAGGCACTATCTCCCATCTTGCTCTCCATTCGAACAAGCAGCTCTTGCATGCAGTAGAGCCCCTTTTTCTCAAGCTCGCGACTTACAAATTCTCTGCAGCGTTTTTTAATTTCGCTCTTTTCGTCCCAAAGCGTAGCAACAAAGTCATCGATAAGTTTTGGAAAATCGCTTTTATATTCCTTGAGAAGCGCTTTCAGCTCCGCTGGATCAAAGAGTGCCGACCTAAAAAAATCTTCGACAAGCAAAACAAGCTCGGCCGCAGTTGCAAAATGGGCGTTCTTGTCATATTCAGAAAGGCA
>JAFEGT010000100.1 GCA_018239765.1 Verrucomicrobiota bacterium | reverse complement strand
ATTTTACTGAGAGAAGATCCCTTTACAAACTCCATAGCAATAAAGAGGCCGCCTTCCCATCTGCCTGAGTCTATAAGGCGTACTATATTTGGGTGATTGGCAAGCGATATCACATGCGCTTCGTTTAAAAAGCGATCAACTACGTCCTGTTCTGAAAGGTACTTAGGTAGAAGCACCTTAATGATGATTGGCTCTTGGTTGTCTGGATTGGATGCCAAATATAAAAGACTCATTCCCCCACGGGAGATGAGTCCTTCTACTTTGTATTTACCAATCTGTTTGAATGGTGGTAAATTCATACACCTATTTGCAGAATGCGAACTCCAATAGTCTCGCCGATTTTTAACAGCTCGCCCTTGCCTACTATTCTGCCATTTACAACTAGGTTTACCCCCGCCTCTGGAGTGATGCCAAGGTCTAGCATATTGCCTGGCGCAAGCTCGAGCAGCTTCTGTACGCTTATATTAACCGAAGCAACTTCTATGATAAGCTGTGTGGGAATATCTGCGGCTGTAAGCTTATCAGATTTAGGTGTTGAGGCTTGAATAGTGGCAGCTGCCTTTTTAGGTTTGGGAGCCTCTGGTGGACGGGCAAGCTCTTCGATAGTTGTGTTTGCTGCTGCCGCAACAAGTTCTAGACCCTCATCTTCATCTTCAGGAACTTCTGCAAAGGGGTTTTCATCTTCTGGAGGTGGAGCCTGATTTGTAGGTGGTTCTGGTGTGTTTACTTGTTCTACCATAGGAGTGTTGACCTCGTTTTGTAAGGGTATTTCGAGGATCTCAAGGCCGCCATTTTGCAGCCTGGCTCGAAAGAGTATTTTGCCATTAAATGTAAGAAATACAAAGCTATTTTCTTTATCTTTTTCGTAAAAAATTTCATCAAGCAGCACAAAATCGCCAGGACGGATTTTAAGTAGATCTGCAAAGGGGAGTGTTGTGCGTGCTGCCTCTATATGGACGATAGTTTCAACCTCATCGAGGCTTTTGTTTGCAGGCGTTCCTTGAGCCATGAGAAAAAATGTACGCCAGCTTGTGAGGAAGGTATTTGGTATAACGAGTACCGCTTGCATCTTTTCTTTGCCAATTTCGATGCTTATGTACTGGCAGAGGGCGGCTTCCTTAAGTTCGGCTGTGTGGGCTGTGATTTTAAATGAAAGTCGTGGATCATATCCCATTGCATTAACAAGACAGATCGTTTCTATACCTAAAAAGCGGTGAAAGTTTGCGACTACTTCATCTGTTTGCAGCTCTGAGACTACTTCAGAGATCTGCAGTGCTTTTGCCATAATATGATCAACGTCTTCACGGCCCATCCAGAACGATACTGTGCCATCGATACCGGTTGCTGCAATCTCTGTAGCCATATAAGGGCCTGCAACACCTGCTAAAATGGCATCTTTTTCTTTCCAAACAAGTTCTTTGGGAGTAATTTTGACACTTTCTAGCGCAAAGGTCTTTTGAAACTCCTGAGCGAGCCTTTCCCAATTAAATTGAGGTGCCACGCCAAGCAAGGGAGTGTCATCGAGTTTGTAGAGATCTCGGCTTACGCTTTTCAGCCAGCTCCAGGCAATCGGTTGTGTATCAACGCTCACAGTGTTCTTCCTTTTAGCTACGCTATTTCTCGATATAGCATAGCGGAGCTCTTAAAAAGAAGCAAAAATTAACTAAATCAAGGACATAAACGACATAAGGGACATAAAGGACTATCACAGTTGTCCTTTATGTCCCTTATGTCCCTTTTAAGGCAGCTTAAGTCACATTACCTTGGTTGTCGTCAGTAGCGGTGCCAGCTTGGCCATCATAGGGGCGTCCGCCTCCGAGTTTGGACTCCTCTGTAGCAGTTGAGTTAAGTCCGGGGATTTTCTGCTCAACGGTAACCATCTGGACCGTATAGCCCTTATCAACGAGCGCCTGCTGCAGACGAACCTGGTTGTCTTGCTGCTCAATAAGTGCACGCGCGGTTGGATTGTTTACATCGCTAAAGGTCAGGTTAAACTGGTTTTTGGCACTGTCAAACTCAGTGATTTTTACTTCTACGCCTTCAAAGAGTGGAGGATGTTTCAGCGTAAACGTTGTGTCAGTTTTACCTGAATCTTTTACGATTTGGATCTGATCGACCATACTCTGAGCAAGCTTGAGCATCACTTCGCGAACGTTAGAGACTTTAGCCGGTTCTTGTGCACTGGTGGTAGCTGCAACGGTAGCGTGAAGCTGAACAGGGGTTATCACAACAGCTGTTGGGTCAACTTTTTCAGCAGCCTTAGCTTCACCTACAACGACTTTTGCTTTTGTATCAGTAGAGACTACGATAGCAACATCTTCATCTTTTGTCTTTAGGGCATCTTTGTGCTCAATGTGTCTTTCAACAACTGCCGCTTTTACAGCTTCTTTCGTATGCTCTTTAGGAATTACTGGTGTAACAGCATCAGTTTTTCCATCAGATTTTGGGGCTACCGTTTCATCGTTTACAAAAACCTGTTTTACAGATGCCTCTTTTACAGCAGCGCGTGTTTCAATGTGAACGTTTGAAGCCGCTGTTTTGACATCTACATCTGTGTCATCATCCATCGAAACAAGAGCGCTTGATGCTGTAACGGCATCAGGGTCAATTTCTTGTCTAAATACAGCTGTATTGGTAATAGTTGGTTTGCCTTTAGTATCGCGCACAGTAGTGCCTGCCGCAAGATCAAGAAGCGACATTTTTTCATCATCATCTTCATCGTCGGGCTTAAAAGACACCTTGGTTGGCTGTTTTAATTGCTTATCACCCATGGTGGCCTCTAGCACTTCTTTAAAAGGCTTTCTTGAGCCATCGTCCGTATTTGGCGCGCTGGTTCTTGCCTGCGTGGGGTCTTTCTTAGGAGGCCCTACCACACTTTTGGAGTCACCAGATTCCGCAGGTGGGGTTGTATTTGTTGGTTGTACCATATCTTTATCCCTCCCTCATAGCATCTTTTTTTGCTTGAGCCTTGTTTTGCATATATTTCGACAAGAACATCGTAGATCCAATATCATCTTCATTTCTCGTCTCTATCACCGCAAGTTCTTTGAGTGTTTCTTTAATCCACTCTTTTTTATGCATCTCGATCTTGTCTTGTTCTCGCTGCCTCTGTTTAAGCTGGTTTCTGGCAAGTTCTACATTTTTTTCCGCCGTTTCAACCTGAGCTTGTTGGTCTTTTACCTTTTTTTCTTCTACCTTAAGCCGCTCTTGCACTAATTTGAGATAGAGCTTGGCTTGGTCAATCTTTGTGCTCGTCGTTCCCGTATCGTACTCATGACGTAGCTGCAAAAGCTTATCTTCGTAGTGATGCTTTACTTTATCTCGCTCTTCTTCTCGCTGCTTAAGCTTCTCCTTTTCTACTTCAAGCGCCTTAAGCTTCTCTTTTACAACCTGTTCCGCATCTTCTACACGCTTTATTTTCACTTCAAGTACCTGCCCCAAAGGGTAGGGTGGCAAATCCGATACATCAGGCACGAGGTTCTCCTTCGCTATTTAAACAGCGCTTTTAGCTGCTGCAGAGTCTCTTGCCAGCCGCATTTTTCGTCTACGCCTTGCTTTAAAAAGCGGTTTACTTTTTCGATATAGTCTATCGCAAAGTCAACGTTTTTGTCTGATCCTCTTTTATATTCGCCAATTTTTATCAGAAGTTCATTTTTTCTATAGGTCGCAAGAACTTCTTTTAGCTTACCTATCAGCTGTATGTGCTCTTTAGAAGTAATGGAGGTAAGCACACGGCTTGCAGATGAAAGCACATCAATCGCTGGATAGTGATACTGACGGGCAAGTTCTGCAGATAAAATAATGTGACCATCCAAAATAGAGCGCACTTCGTCAGCAACAGGCTCATTCATATCATCGCCGGCAACAAGAACGGTATAGAAGCCGGTAATGGATCCTTTATCAGAGTTTCCTGATCGTTCAAGCAGCTTAGGCAGCGTTGAGAACACTGATGGCGTATAGCCGCCACGAGCAGGTGGTTCGCCCGCAGCAAGGCCAACTTCACGGATGGCTCGAGCAAAACGGGTAACTGAGTCCATCATTAAGATGACGCTCTTACCCTGATCTCTAAAGTATTCTGCAATTGCCGTACCCACATAGGCCGCGTTCAAACGTAGCTGTGAGGCTTGGTCAGATGTAGAGCAGATGAGAACCGACCTTTTGAGCCCTTCTGGCCCTAGGTCTTTTTCAATAAATTCACGAAGTTCACGTCCACGCTCACCTATCAAGCTAATAACGTTAACATCAGCAACAGCATTTCTTGCAAGCATGCCTAAAAGGGTAGATTTACCACCGCCTGCTGCCGCAAATACGCCAACACGCTGGCCGAGGCCTGCTGAAAGCACGCCGTCAATAGCCCTAATTCCTGTAGAAATGGGCTCAGAGATGATTTTTCGTTTTAAAGCATCCGGTGGTGCTCTCATTACAGGAGCTGTCTCAAAGAGCTCTAATGGGCCTTTGGTGTCAACATCAAGGGGGTTGCCCAGAGCATCCAAAACTCTGCCCAAAAGTTTTGGGCCTACTTTGATGCTTAAGGGGAGTCTTGTAGGGATAACTTCAGATGAGGGGCCAATTCCCTTCATCTCGCCGAGCGGCGATAAAAGAACTTCCTCACTTGTAAAGCCAACGACCTCTGTCATCAAAGGTTCCATGTTGTCGCGCTTGACGAGGCAAACCTCGCCAATTTTCACATGTGGAACAATTGCTTTGATCAAAAGGCCTATAGTCTCGGTGATGCGACCGCTCACAGAGGTGATTTGCACCTCATCAAGCCGGTCCATCATCTTTTCGACATGGCTATCCATATCAAGTTGTTCAAGTATGTCTTGTTCTTTTGCCATTGTCAGCCTTAAATTACACTTGGACGTTCATCACGGTCTTTGTGCCTTCAAGGGCCTTATTTAAGACGTTTGTGAAGAACTCAAGTTCACTTTGCACAAAACCAAGCTTTATTTGCACAGCTAAGAGTTTTTCTGGTGTGAGTCGTTCTTTGGAGTTTTGCATGGCAGAAACTTCACCAACGAGGGTGAAAAGCTGCCTATCGCTATTGGAAAGCATGTTGAGAAACTTAACGAGAGGTTTTTGACCCGACGTCTGTTGGATCTCTTGCGCTGTTACTTCAACGCCTACTTTATTAAGCGCTGTTTTTAAGCTGGAATCAACGTGAATCAGCTTATCTGTCAACAGGGCATCGTGAGCTGGGCTAATGCGTGCATTGGGGGTTGCCTTTTGGGATTCCTCAATTCTCGCAATAGGAGCTTGTATATTTGCCCTGAGTGTGTCTGCCTGCTGGACAATCTGGTCCACAGTGACAGGCTTTAGCCGTTCTATACGATGTGAGTTTACACTCATCTGATCGATAGGGCTTAATTTTTGAACAGGATCTTCTGCTGCCACAAGGTTAGTTTTGGGATTCGCTGCATCCCACTTCGAGTCTGCTCTTGTAAGAGCTTCATCGAATTTAACTTTCTGTGGGGCAGAAACCTCTTCAGTCGGATCGATCTCTACGGTCGATTTGGTTGGATCTACCTTTTCGACGCGTTCAATCTTTTCGATTGACTGTTCAAACTTCTGAAATGCTTGTTCTGCCATAGTATTACCCACCTAGTAATGGGTTTTTATTATATTACTCTCACTGTTCCACTTCTTCGCTCTCTTCGGTTTTAACCGGAGCAAGAGGTGAAAAATCACGTTTTTTAAGGTCGCTACTTGCCCACTCTAAACAGACGTCAGCCAAATTCTTAATCGTTGGATTATCGCTTTTGGCTTTGGCATCCATAATAAGCTTTTCGCCCTTTTTTATCTGGTTCTTGGTCATCATATAGCAGATGCCAAGAAGGGCTTGTGCAAGGTAGTGATCCTTATCTTTTTTTAAGATACCCTCAAAAATTTTCGTCGCTTCATTCACCTGAAGCTTATGTAGGGCTATATAGCCCAGGCCTAATTGAGAGGCCGGATTATCTGGATGGAGAAGTTCGGCCGATTTAAATAAGCGTCTTGCTGCAATTTCGTCAAGTTGCTTCACCGCAACAAAACCTGCTTCAATAAACAGTGCGAAATCCTCTCTGAAGTAGTCTAAAAGACTTTCTTCGCTCATATTCTAAGCTCCGTATAGATTGTATAATCCAGCACTCTCAATTTTCCTTTGTATCCATCCCCCAGTGTGCTTAAGGAGGAAGATAATGCCATTAACTAGAAAGGATATTATCCCTTCATGTTTCTAGCAATATCATTAATGGATGAGTTCATGGCCGAAATAACTGAAGTTGACATTTCTGAGAACTGTGTCAGTTTGTTCATGGCCATCTGTAGGTCAAACATATCAGCAATGCTCATTGCGCTCTTCTTCGAACGAATGATAGCAATTTTTGACTTAGCAATAGCTGTTAAGTCGTTGATTGTTTGTACCAAAACGCTGAACTGCAAGCCCAGCTGAGGGTTAGCAAGCCATCCTCCTGATGAAACTGTGAAATTTCCTCCTGACCATGGATCAGGAAAAGGGTTGTTACTTGATGACATCCGAACCTCCAATTTTGTTCTAAGATGGTGTTACAAAATGCTTCCTGACTACCTGCCAGTCAGCTCTTCACAAAGCCCCCATGGGCTCAGCGGTTAGGGGCCTATTTGCGACCAGAACCTTGTTGAGAGGCTCTACCGAGTACAACTGCCAAGGCATGATAGCCATTGAGCAGAACCCCTAGATAGTCGTACTCTTCTTTTTTGCTGCCTTTGCGCAAAAACTCTTTAATTTTGCTAACGCGCTCTTCAATACGTTTGGCATACTCTTTCTGTTTGTCAGAGTCTTTTAGCTCCATTTCGAGGTCAAAAAGAAAAGGTGGCTGGCCCTTTTTCTTCTGCTTTTCCATTCCAAACATAGTTTCACTCCTTTGTAGAGGGGCGCGGGCGCTCCTTTTCCCTCTAATATTTATTATATACCCAATCATCTATTAAAATCAATTCTATAACGTATTCCATCTTTTTCGAGGAAAACAGCAGTAGGCTGTATCTCTGTTATAGTCATGCCGTCGATGATGTCGCCTTTGGTCAAAATTCTGCCATTTATCACCACATTGATGTTATTTCCCTGGAGGGAATGGCCTGATACGGGGTAGCGATCGGTGATGTTTACAAGCGTCTGCTCTGGCGCCACTTCGCTCACTAGGGATTGAACCCCTCGTATGCCAGCTAGGGCCTTGATCTGGGCAAGGGCGGCATTGTATTGAGGCAGGGTGCCATTTGTAATGCTTCCTGAG